>NZ_JAVRBM010000074.1:0-44929 GCF_034531255.1 Nostoc sp. ChiQUE01b
CAAAAGATTTGCCTGCACTACCTCCTGCCATTTTTTAGTTCCGTCGAACTCACGTCATGATTAGTGCTGATTCAACTTGGCAATTAATCTTTCAAGGCCCACCTGTTTTTGCCTGGTTTGAGCCGACTTGGAATTGGCTAAATGTACCGTTTGCACTGTTCAACCCTTTTTTTTACCTGGCATTCATGATTTCTGTGGGTGTTCAGGTAATCGAAGCCCACGCCCTACGAGGTAAGAACCCAGATTCCGCACGACGGGAACTTCAAGACCACATGGTTTATGACCTTGAAACTAAGCCTAGTGGCAAGATTGACTTGGTAGGCCAACTCTGGGCGGACTACAAGACCGCAGGTATACGCGATCGCTCTAGTGCAGGGCTAGTTGTGATTGCGGTCTGGGCATTCGATATTGTCACCACCTTTGCGGCTCGTAACCCATTTGAATTTACAGCCCCATTCATGATTTTGGGTTGTATCTTGTTTAACATTGGCACAATGATGGCTGGTGAAATTGGGTTTGCTATTTGGCGACTGACAAAGGATTAGAACGGAATGGCATGCTTGAAAAGATGAAATGTCGTCAGGGCAGGGTGTAGGGGGTAGGGGGTAGGGGGTAGGGTGTAGTGTTTAAGACAATTTAATTTGGATTGGGCTAAGGAGTTCAACATCTTCTTAATTCCCCAATACCTGCAACCCCACACCCCACACCCATAAGCCAACCATATCAAGGGTTTGCGCTTAACAAGCGTGGCATTCGGATTAGAACGGAAACCGCCCAAAAAACCAATAACTATAAAAAGGGCGGCAACGTTTACCAAGGGAGGCATTTATGCAAAGTAACGATATCCCAAAAATTACAACTAAGGAAACGGAACATTTACGCGAATCATATCCTAGCTTGTCTCACTTGGAAGCCGGAAATATTGCCCAATGGCTGCAAGAGAGAAAAGAGCAATTATTTGAAATGGCCCGAGTTTCTGAGAACGAAGCAGACATGATCCGTGTACTTGGTTTGTTGGCTTCTGGGATTGGAGCAGTTTGTTATGCGGTCAACCCACTGGCATTAGTTGGTGGTTTAATTGGTGGTGCTGCATGGCTATGGTTTGTTGTCGAACACTCGAACCGCACTAAAGAAATTGCACCCTTGCCTTTTGTACGTGGCAACTTTATAGACGCTCTAGCTCGTGCCGGGGATTATGATGCTAGGAGCCATTATCAAGCGGATCATCTTGCTAATACCGTTAAATTCCTAGAACGACAATCAGCACAAGAGTATGCCTTTCTTCATGCTGAGTTTGAAAATATTGTCCAGTATTTAACGCAAGTTGAACCAGGAAAACGTTTTTATGCTTATCGCTTTCTGTTTGGCTGGTTTGGCAAGCTTAAGGGTCGTCAGCTACCTACTTATGAAAGCATGGCTCTCCATTTACAGGATGTGACAATTGACAGCCGGGTGAATCGGTCGGAGATCAGTGCGATCGCACAGGCAAACGTCCAGTTACCACCTACCGTAGATATCAAGCAGTTTCAATCGCCACAGGTAGATATTGGTCAGATGAACCAAGCTGCGGAGTTTTCTAGACAGACAGAATTACAGCCATCTTCCTCTGATGGGCTTGTACCAGACACTATAATTAATCTGCCTCTGACTAATAGGGCAAACGCACTGATCGCTGCTTTAACGAAAAGTGGTTTTCAAGTAGAAGATATGATGAGTTCCCAAGTCATTGCGATCGCTGGTACTCAACGAGGTGGCAAGGGAACCTTAGCAGCAATCTTAGCAACATTATCAACTGCACTTGACCCCGGATTGAATACCCAATACTTTACAGCCGGGGTGGACGTTTACCCCTTTGCCTGCAACTTGACCTCTGCCCTTAAGTATCCCGATCGAGATGCGGATGGGGCTGATCGACTCGTTGCTAGTGATTTATTGAAATTTCTTAAGGGTTTAGATGGAAGCGAACCTTACTCCCATAAAAATTTACTGCTAGTAATTGATGAGGCGATGCGGTTGTTGTCATTGTTGGAGGAGAGCGATCGCACTTGGGCTATTCAATATCTGCTGAGTCGCTTTGCTAAATCTGGTGGTACATTAATTATCGTGCTGCATGGCTCTAACCTGACAAGCGTGGTCGGGAAAGCTACGGCTGGGCTGGCAGACACCTTTAAGCAATCGGTTAACTTTATTGGCTGTGTAGCTCAAGCGGTTAGCGCTGGTGGTCTACGCAAAATGAATGTTGCTAGTGGAGAATATTTCAAAGCCAACCCTAACAACTTTGGAGAACCTGTTAGCGGTGGCAATCTGGGCATGATTCCCGAATGGCTAAAGACTTACAAACACCCAGGTAATGGGCAACCAGACCCAGCCAGAACATTACTTGAGTTTTTCCCGGAATTGATTCAACACCATCAAAAGACTGTTATACCTAAAGGCGAGAAAATTGCACCATCAGACGCAGTTAATCACTTGGAGTCCATTATTTCAAAGCCTTATCAAGAAGTGGAATTTCTGGAAGTAGAAGAGAGTAGTATTTCTAAGGCTGATTTAGACCAAATTGTGGCAATCGTTGCGGCTACCGCTAATCCTCCAACTTCTTTTGCAGCTATCAGAAACAGCCGCAAGTGGGGCGATGATAAAAGGAGTGTTCTTTGCTTGAGAAATGCTCTATCACAATTGATTGAGAGTAATCAATTGTGCGGAAATGAAAAAGATGGCTTCAGCGTTTTTAATGTTTTGCAGTAACATTCGTGATACTGACTGTTGAGTTCTAGTTGAGTTCCGGTTGAGTTCCGGTATTCTCACATCTCCAAGTACAGCTTAAAAATAGAGTCTTTTTATTTCTCCAGCAAGTTTTAATTTTTCTAAACATTTTCCCAAATGTGCAAGCATGAGAAGTTTAAGAATGAGCGATAAATTAACCACAGCATTACAAAAACTAGCTATCAGTCCAGTTAAGGCAGACAGGCTGGCTATTTGTAGATTGGAAAAAGAGTACGGCGCTTCTTTATCAGAAATCATTGGTGAACTCGAAGATTATGCCATAGTCCATGAATCTATATCAGACGAAAGGGCTAAACCCAAAAATCAGTTCATTATCCTTTGCTGCTATGGCTGTCTTTGGGGCGCAGTTATTGGAATTGCGACGTTATTTATCAAGCCCAGCATTACTGTGGTGGCGATTGGGTTGGGTTTTACGGCTGGGGTATCTGGGAAATTGCTGGTTCAAAAAGGGGAATAAATCGAAGTAGTTGAAGATTGGTTTTAATTGTTTAGCTGAACTCTTAGATTCATTCCGGGATACCAAACAGTTTCTTAATTCTGCACCCAGCGATCGATATTAATCTCACGCCGAAGCTAATTCTTCTGGTAGTGTATCACTTACTCAAGCTCAACAGATGTTGGCACTTTTAGAAAAAACCACAGCCACTTCAATTGATGAGTTTATCCAAAATGAATTGAAATTAGACGGGTTCCGCCAGAGCTAATTCGTTTGAGAATCGAAAGATTGCTCCAGAATTCTCCGATCAAATATAAATTCGACGGTTGGAATAGAAATCAAAATTAATGTTACCGGGATAAAAACTATGCAAGACAAAAATCAAGACAAATCTCAAAAATCAGCCTCAACTCCAAATGGAACGATAGCAGCTAGTATTGTTAATTTTCTTAACAGTCTCTCTGAAAATTTTCAGCTATCACAACGAGAAGCACAACTTCATCAGCAATGTTTAGAAAATACGAAAACTAGCAAGCTTCTCCGAGAAAAACAAGAGTTTATTAATGAAGCTAACCATCAAATGCCAATTTTATTAACTTCCAAATCAAGATTGATAGTTCTTGAATCAATACTTGTTGCTCGTGCCAGAGATGGTAAACCCATAGATGATTTAGTCACAGCAATTGAATTATTGAGAAAGGATCTTATAAAACTAGATACTCCATCCATTGTCAACTTACAAAACCAGCTTTCTCCCAAACCTCATAAAACTAAAGACACTGTAATTACACATCGTCATCAATACGATTTTCCTATTCTGAGTGAGGTTGGGGCTTTAATCGGGGATGTTCGGAATTTAATACTATTTCTGCTCATATTTACTGCTCTTTCTGTTTTGATTTTACCAATAACTAACCCTAAACTCTGTAATTCATGGAATAATTCTAGCGATACTTATGAAAATAACAGTTTATATTGTCAAATCATTGGTAAATTTAATAGTTTATTTTCTGACTATCAAAAAAGCAAATAGTTTTTTTTGATTTAACCTTTTAAAGAGGCTGGCATGATTAAATTATTGATTTGCTGTTTGCCTAATTCAATTCTTGATACTGAATCTTGCCCTTGGGTTGGAGAATTATGAAAATTTATCAGATGAAAAATAAACTGGCTCCTCTGCTCAAACAAATAGCTACTGTTGGACTTGGCTTTTTAGTTATGCTGTTGATAACTGGTGGTCGAGCTTTAGGTTTTATAGTAGGGTTGAGCGTAGTTTTAGGTATTAGTTTTGTTGTTTGGAGCGAAAACAAGCGAATACATTAAACATTACACAGCCTAAAGTTTAATCACTAGTATTGATTCACCAGTTTTTGGATATAAGGCTTGGATGAACCGTAACTTACAATTGCTACATCAAGCTTAACATTCTTGTAGATGTTCAAGGCACGTTGAATTGCTGCAAGAATCCAATCTGTTTGGTTTCCAAATGCTCCACCACCGAGCAGCGTCAAAAACAATCGGTTATTACCATTGTTTCTCCAATTCAAAATCGCAGTACAAATAGTTGCTTCGTAGGATGCCTCTAAAACCAACTGTGCAAATTTCGCCCACAAAGAAGAAGAATGCTCCGAGTAAGCAACTGGTAAAGCAGAACAATAGGCTTGTGAAACATTGTGTTTGCACTCATTAAGTGTCACTTGAGTATCCCATTGAATACCGATGCGTAGCAACTTTCGCAATTCATCGACTTCCCTCTGGCTTGATGCTTCAAGCCGATTTGAAATTTCGACTAAACCGCTGCGTGATGCCAGAGCATAACCATTTCTCATTTCCCAAAGACGGTTGTCTTGATTTCCTAATGCTGCTCCTATATCTTTGAGGCAATCGATTTGGTTTGTTGCTGATTGACCGATTTGCCCATTTACTCTCACAAAATAATTTCGATAAATTGTGCCTGCGCCCGTTGCCACAGCACACGCTGGCCCTTGAGTAAAATCATCCTCATAAATTCCTACACCATACTCAGGCGTTACACCAGGAGATATCATTTCTAGCAAATTGAACTGAGAAGCTACCTGAAACAGTGAATTGGCATTGGATTCATTAATATGCAAATCCTGCACGTTGGCTACTACTTCACGTAGGGTTATTTTTCCCCTTTCATATCCACTTGAGAGAACACGTTCTCTCAGTTCGGCTAAAGATGGTGTTTCTAACTGACCACACACCATGACTCTTCCATTTACATGAGATTTCAACACCTCACCGTCAACAGCCATATTTTCCCTCACTAGAATCGGGGATTGTTCTGAAAAACCTGTTAATGTTTCAAACCAAGTCATTGGATAAAATCAATCAATATAACTTTTTATTATACTGAATAATTTTGTATCATTTTTTTCTTTTTTATGAAAAATGCATCTTCCTTTTGCACGAGGTCTTGAATATACAATCTTTAAATTTTTAAGAAAGTCAGCAAATTTTAAAAGGAGCTTGAGTCGCTCGTTTTCTGAAAAGACAATATCTTAAAGGTCTCAGCAGTAAATAAGCTATGCTGGTTTTTTCTCATTTGTAATTTTTTTATCAAAAATTAATTTAAATATGTAGTCAACTAGTATTTTAAATTTAAAATAAAAGGTTTCTAACGAATGACTTTTGAACTTACCTCTTTAAAACTACAGGTACGCCCAAACGATCTCGATAGTTTAGGTCATGTTAACAATGCTACCTTTTTGGAGTATTTAGAAACAGGACGTTGGGATTGGTTAAAGCACCATAAGATAAATATTAAACAGAAAATTGTTCCAGTTGTGGCTCGGATTGAAGTTAATTATCGTAAGGAAATTATATTGGAAGATGTGATTGTCAACACTAAGTTAGAGCAATCAAATCAACCATCACTCTACCAAGCCAACTTTTGGCAATCAATTGAGGTTATCAAAGAAGGGAATTTACTAGTTGCTGTTGAAGCCCGCATTCAAGTAGTATTTATTGATTCCACAGAGCGAACTTTGCGAACGCTACAAGAATTTTTAAAATCAGCTAGCAATAATAGCAATTCTATTAATTGAGCTTATTAGATCGGCTGCAAGAGCCTCTGCCACAGCCTAGTGTACCTCTGTTGGTCATCTGTAGTTCTGACTGCCAGAGATATTGCTTTCTTCGAGCCAATTACAATGGCTAATTTTCTAGCACGCGTCAGTCCAGTGTAGAATAAATTGCGCGACAACATCATGTAATGTTGCATATATAGTGGCAGTATCACTACTGGATACTCTGAGCCTTGGCTTTTATGGATTGAAACGGCGAACGCCAACGTAATCTCATTCAAATCGGCATAATCGTAAACCACATCTCGTCCACCGTAGTCCACTGTAAGCTCCTGTTCTTCCGTGTCGATACTCAGGATGGTTCCCAAGTCCCCATTGAATACTTCCCGGTCGTAGTCATTCATCTGCTGGATGACGCGATCGCCCTCCCGCAGAATCATCCCCCCTCGGTTAATCTCTACCTTTCCCGATGTAGGGGGATTGATTAACTGCTGCAAAACAGCGTTAAGATTGCGAGTTCCAACCAAACCCCGTGACATCGGGCAAAGCACTTGTACATCAGATGATGAATTAAAACCCAACCGGGGAATAAAATCTGTAATCAACTCGCAGATTGCCTGTACCCCATGCTCTGGCTGATGTCCTCCACCATGCCAAAGGCAATCTGACATGGGATTGTCGCTAATCGGCTCTAGGTTTGGATAATCCCCTTGATTGATTTGGTGTGCGGCGATGACAATTGCACTCTGCTGGGCTTGGCGGAATACTTGCGTTAACCGTACTACTGGTACTTGAAGCGAATTAATTAGGTCAGCCAGCACTTTCCCAGGGCCAACTGATGGTAGTTGGTCAATATCACCTACTAATAATAGTTGCGCTCCTTCGGCTACGGCTTTCACCAAGGAATGTGCCAGAAACAGATCCAGCATCGATGCTTCATCAGCGATAATTGCGTTGTGTGGCAACGGATTTTCATGGTCGCGCTTGAACCCCATTGTTTTTGGGTCAAATTCCAACAAGCGGTGTATGGTCTTCGCTTCCAAAAGAGTCATCTCGGCTAATCGCTGTGCTGCTCTGCCTGTTGGTGCAGCCAAGGCAATGGATTTCCCCATTGCTTTCCACAGGCTGACAATGGTGTGCGTGGTAAAAGTCTTGCCCACTCCCGGCCCACCAGTGAGAACCATAACTGGAGAATAAGCTGCCTTCTCTACCGCTTGCTGCTGTTGTGACGACAACTGGATTTTGCGACTGGTTGTAAATCTTTCTATCCAAGCTCGAACACGAGGCATATCCTGTAGTATCGGCTGGCTTAAGCGTCGAGATATCATCTGTGCCAAATTCATCTCAGTGTGAAAGAACGTTGGTTTGTAGCACAGTAGTAACCTTTCACCGTAACTTTCTTTAACGCTTTCCCTGATTAACTCCTCTCTAGCTGACATCTCTTTAATAATTGCAGCGATTGCATCTTGGGTTGGCTGATGGTCATCTGTTGTCAACAATTTTGCGACTTTCTCGATCAGTTCTGGCTGGGGTAAGTAGCAGTGACCATCTTCGGCTGCTTCACTCAGTGCGTGAATAATGCCAGCACAATATCTAAAGGAAGAATCCGTTGGTACGCCTAAGTTACGCGCAATCTTGTCAGCCGTGAGAAACCCAATCCCGTAGATGTCGGTTGCTAGTTGGTACGGATTGGCGGTAACTTTTGCGATCGCATTGTCCTGGTACTGCTTGTAAATCTTCACCGCATAAGTTGTAGAAACGCCGTGACTTTGCAGAAATATCATCACCTCTTTGATGGCTTTTTGTGTCTCCCAGGCGTTCTTGATTAGCTTGATCCGCTTTTTGGCAATGCCCTGAACTTCGATAAGTCGGTCAATCTGCTTTTCGATGATATCCAGTGTTTCTAAACCAAAATGTGCAACGATGCGTTTGGCAGTGACGGGCCCAACTCCTTTGATGAGTCCACTTCCCAAGTATTTCTCAATTCCGGTGAGGGTTGCTGGTTTGGTTTCTTTGTAATTAGTGACTTGGAATTGTGGGCCATATTGCGGATGCTCTCGCCAGAAGCCTGTTAGTTGTAGCGTCTGCCCTGGTTGAATGTTAGCGAAGTTCCCAACAATTGTGGTGAGGTCGGTAGAACGTGAACTCTTTAAACGCGCTACGGTATAGCCGGATTCCTCGGAGTGGAAGGTCAGGCGTTCGACTACCCCTGTGATGGTTTCGTAGTGCGGGGTGGCGTTTAGGGGTTGATTAGTAGGTGTTGAGAAGGTGGACATTGGGGATCAAAAATGCCGCACATTATTTTAAGTTAGAAAATAAGTTTTTTGTAGTACATAAATACTATCTCAACCACACCCAGGTGACAAGAATCTTGAGATATTAAATCAAAATGACGAAAAAATCACACACTTTTTGATACATTAATTCTTAAATACTAGTTCCGCTGTCAAATCCAGAGGCATTAATGCGATGCAAGTTATTCACGGCACCTGGATACCAGACCAAACAACTGAATTTATTCAATCTGGTTCTTTTTATCTGTGGATAGAAACTTCTGTGGCTAAACAAAGCCGTACTCGACAGCAGATTCATCCTAGACATTTATCACAAGAAGAATTAGTCAGTTTTTTAGTGCAGAATCTGGGATTTAAAGAGACACCTGTACAATTAAAAGAACGCATCTCTACCAAATTTTTTGCTCTGCCGACTGTCAATAATCAGCCCATTCCTTCACCAGAATTAATTAAGTATCTAGAGTTTGAATTTCCTGAAAGTTATGAAGATTTCCAATACTGGAACGTCATCTGCTATGAAGCAGTCGTATCTGCTAAAGGCAAAAAGTTAATCAATATTGTCAAACTCCTCAAAGATATTCATTTTTTAGCACTTTATAATGCAAATGAATTTCAAATAGGCTCAGATTTACTCTTCTGGTATCATTATACGCAAGCATTTAGACAAATCATCTTCAAAGACCAATATATTCCGGCATTAAAATATCGATCCTTAGCAGCTATTAAGGATAAAACGCGCAATCACAAAAGTAAAGAGCTATCCTCAAAACAATTTGAGATATATGCTCTTTGGGAGATTATTTCTGAGCAATATGAAGTAAATATTCTCAAATATCTTGAATATATGCCACTCCTTTGCACAGCGGGTAGTCACAATCAAGAGCAACAAATAGAATTTTTCGACAAAGAAACGCTGCTACGACATTTTTCCGAATTTCTTCTCCAAAATCTAGTAACTGATACAATTTCTACAGCCACTTTTGATAAACAAATAGCAGATTCTCTGATTTACTATTGTCTGAATCAAGACAAATATAATCCCTTAAAAACAGAAACTTCTTTACTCGAATACCAACAGTGGTTGGCTTGGAAAAACAGAATTCAGCACACTCAATCTAACTTACCCTTTCATCTGTGCTTTCAGCTGCACTCTCCAACTGCCCAAGATGTAGACAATTGGCAGATTCAATTTTTGGTATCTAGTAAACAAGACCCTTCTTTAAAGCTAGCATTGGCAGATTATTGGTTGATGAATCAAAAAACCAAAGCTAGCGTTCACAAAGAGTATGGTCAGGATTTTGAAACTAATTTACTGCTGAACCTGGGCTATGCTGCTCGTATGTATCCCAAGCTTTGGCAAGGATTAGAAACAGAGTGTCCTGTCGGAATGCAGCTTACCTTGGATGAAGCATTTGGCTTCCTCAAGGAAAGTGCTTGGGTGTTAGAAGATTCGGGTTTTAAAATTATTGTCCCGGCTTGGTACACTCCGGCTGGGCGCCGTCGCGCTAAAATTCGCCTCAAAGCATCAACCAAAAAATTAACTCCCACAAAGGGTGAAACCAGAAGCTATTTCGGTCTAAATTCACTGGTGGAGTATCAATATGAATTAGCAATTGGCGATGCTACTGTTACAGCACAGGAATGGGAACAACTAGTTAATACTAAGGCTCCCTTAGTACATTTTCGCGGTCAATGGATGGAATTAGACCGAGATAAAATGCAACAACTACTCCAATTTTGGGACTCTCACGGTTCGGAGCAACCGCAGATGACTTTGCTGGAGTTCATGCAACGTACTGCCGAGGCTGGAGATGATTGGGAAATTGAACATGACCAAGCTTTATCAGAAGTTATGTCAAAGCTGCAAGATAAAAGCCAATTGGAACCAATTTCACAACAGCTTTTGCTGCAAGGTACTCTGCGACAATACCAAAAGCGTGGGGTGGCTTGGCTGCAATATCTCGAAAAATTAGGCTTAAATGGCTGTTTAGCAGACGATATGGGACTGGGCAAGTCTGTACAAGTAATTGCGAGATTAGTACAAGAAAAACAGACATTTAAGCCCCTTTTACCCACTTTACTAATTGCTCCTACTTCCGTTGTTGGCAATTGGCAAAAAGAAATTGCCAAGTTTGCTCCTCATTTAAAAACTCTTGTTCATCATGGCAGCACGAGGCTACAAAATGGGGTAGATTTTTCTGCGGCTTGTCAAGAACACGACGTAGTAATTAGCTCTTTTACTCTAGTTCGTAAAGACGAAAAGCTCCTCAGCAGTCTGAAATGGCAACGCATAGTTGTAGATGAGGCGCAAAATATCAAAAATCCAAAAGCTGCACAAACCAAAGCTATTCTCAAACTTTCGGCTCAACACCGCCTGGCCTTGACTGGCACTCCCGTTGAAAATCGCTTATTGGATTTGTGGTCAATTTTTAACTTTCTCAATCCTGGGTATTTGGGGAAGGAAGCACAGTTTCGTAAGTCTTTTGAAATCCCTATTCAAAAAGATAACGATAAAGTCAAGTCAACTACTTTAAAGAAATTAGTTGAACCTCTGATTTTGCGGCGAGTGAAAACTGACCAATCTATTATTAGCGATTTGCCAGACAAAGTTGAACAAAAACTCTACACTAACCTGACAAAAGAACAAGCATCGCTGTATGAAGTTGTAGTTAAAGATGTCGAAGAACAATTACAAAAAGCCCAAGGCATTCAGCGTAAAGGGTTAATTCTCTCAACTTTGATGAAACTCAAGCAAATTTGCAATCACCCAGCCCAGTTTCTTCAAGATGCTAGTGAATTTCTCCCAGAACGCTCTCACAAACTCTCTCGTCTGGTTGAAATGGTAGATGAAGCAATATCAGAGGGAGAAAGCCTCCTGATATTTAGCCAATTTACCGAAGTTGCCGAGCAAATTGAAAAATATCTTAAGCATAATCTGCATTGTAATACTTACTATTTACATGGGGGTACTACTAGGGAGCGTCGGGAGCAAATGATTAGTGAATTCCAAGACTCTCAGACAGAACCATCTGTATTTGTGCTTTCTTTAAAGGCAGGTGGTGTTGGTATTACTCTGACTAAAGCTAATCATGTTTTTCACTTCGACCGTTGGTGGAACCCCGCAGTTGAAGACCAAGCTACAGACCGCGCTTTTCGGATTGGTCAAAAAAAGAATGTTTTCGTACACAAATTTGTGGCAATTGGAACTTTAGAAGAACGTATTGACCAAATGATTGAAGATAAAAAGAAACTTTCTTCAATGGTTGTTGGTAGTGATGAATCCTGGCTTACTGAATTAGATAATTATGCGTTTAAACAACTTATCACCTTGAATAAAGCTACTATTTTGGAGTAAGTATTATGGCTAAATTTAGTCGCACTTGGTGGGGTGAGCGTTTTATTAAAGCCTTAGAAGGTTTTACCGACGATAACCGACTTCAACGCGGACGTTCTTATGCACGTGGTGGTAAAGTCAAGAGTTTTGAGATTGAACTCAATAAAATTACTGCTAAGGTTAAAGGCTCTATTAATCCTTATTTTGGAGTTTATAAAGAACCAACATATAACATAATCATTGAAATTACACCTATTAGCAAAACGCGGTGGAATGAAGCTATTCCCAAGATTGCTTCTAAAGCCAGTATTGTTTCTCGATTGCTCCTCAATGAAGTTCCCGAAAATATTGAAGAAATTTTTGCCCAAATAGGATTACGTTTATTGCCTCATAGTAGCAAAGACTTTAAAACTAAATGTTCTTGCCCAGATTATGCTAATCCCTGTAAGCACATTGCTGGGGTCTATTATCTGGTAGCTTCTCAATTAGATGCCAATCCATTTTTACTATTTGAATTGCGCGGACTCTCTAAAACAGAACTTCAAACAAAATTAGTGGCTTCACCTTTGGGTAAAGCACTATCAACATCTCTTTCGCAGCCCGAAGAGTTTAACATACAAAAGAGTGAATCTTTCTATACAAAAATAGAAAAGCGGGCTGTCGATCAAAAACCGAGTCTGAGGGAGTTTTGGCTAGGTAGTAAGCGATTGCCCTCAACTATTGAAGCGCCTAATAATACTGGCATTCCAGCAATTTTAATTAAGAAGGAAGGAGACTTTCCTGCTTTCTGGCAAAAAGATAGTTCCTTTATCGAAACTATGGAGGAGCTTTATCAACGTGTCAAGAGTAAAAATCAAAACTTGATTTAACTAACTGGGCGGCAATCTCTTTCTCACTACACTAGCTTAATTCATATCTACAAATCAAAGTCTAAGAAAAATGTTTTATTGCCTGAATCCTCTTGTTCAGGGTAGGCTGATACACTTGAAACACTCTGTTGAGATGCTCCTGAATTGGTATCTATGCCATTAAAATCAGATGTATAAGCTGTTGGTTGCTGTATATTCAACACTCCTTTTTTGAATGCAAAATAGCAATCAATTATGAAATGAACCGTCTCCAAATAGCTTTTGTCTAATTGTTTAGCCTCTGCTATTATGCGTTGACGATAACTATTTCTGATGCGTACTTTGTCTGAGACATTATCTTGATTATTGAGCATGGCTTTATCCTATTGGGTTTTTAAGAATTTTTGTTAACTAGCCCCTTCGGGGCAGGGTGTGGGGTGTGGGGTGTAGGGAAAGAAAGAGTACCCCAAACAACAGGATACAAGCCTCTGTATTTATACATAGAATGAAAAGAAATATGTATTTTGACATAGGTAGTACGAAAAATATAATGTCTTTGTTTGAAGCCCTTTCTTTTAAGAATGACATTTCCCTACACCCCACACCCTACACCCTACACCCTGTTAACTATTGCTTTGGCCATCTCTAATAGCCCGACTGCATTAGCCTCTACCGGATTGTCCAGGACTTTGAAGCCATTTTTCTCTAACAGCTTTTTATACCCTGGCAATAAACAGCCGCCTCCTATTGCCCAGATTTCATCGCCTTGGTGTTTGGCATCTAGGGCCATACCTACTACTTTTTTCAAATATTTTTCATACCAATCCTTAAAACAAGCCATGTAGACATCTTTAATATCAATGTCACGACTATATCTGGTGTGTTCGTTTTCTAAGCAAAATCGCACCTTTGATGCGTCCCCAACTTTACCCCCATTAAGATGTTTCATTTTTTGGGCAATCTCATCGATGAGGACTTCTACACCGACTGGGTAAGGTGTGTGTACTTCGCGCTTTCCTTGGGTATATCGAGAATACAGTGTTGTGCCGTTGCCAAAATCTATCACTGTTAATTTTTTGGGAAGGGAACGCCCAAATAATGCTCCCATTCCTTCTGGAACAACTTTTAGTACTTCTACCTTGACTTCTGAGGGTTTGCCTGCGAGTATTGCTTGGTATTCTCCATTGAGGACTTGCGTTAAGTTTTTTGCTAGAGCGACATCATGCAAGCTGACGACTAACTTTAAATGCCAAGCTTTACGGTGTGGCAAATGTGCTAATGCTCCCAGTAGCGTCGTCAGAGCATTCTTGATTTTGTTTTCATTGTTGTCTGTATTGCGTTCAAAATGATTTCCAGCACGAAAAGCAGATTCACCGACTGTATATGCTGTCCCATTAAATTCCACTCTCCCTGGAACGTCTTCCATATCTGCTGTGGAAATGTAGCTGGGAACTCTCACAACTTCAAAGCCATCGACTAACAGCTTCAAGCTTCCGTAGCCATTGTCAAAGCCTGCCGGAAAAATTTTTTGCAGTGCGTGGATATTCGTCATTGGGGTTAATTACGGCATAAAATTAAGACTTTTTGAGGATACCCTAAATGGTGGTTAATTGTAACCTATTTAACCCCTATTTAGCTCCCACAACCAATTTCTTATTTTTAGGGGTTATATAGCCTTCATCTGACACCTATTTGCAATTTTTGATTTTTTACCTGGTTTACTTAATTTTTAGAAATTTGAAAAAAATCGATTTGGGGATTAAACAATTTTGGAGCGAAGTGCGATCGCTCTGTACAGAGGATGGATAATTTTTAATTAAAGATGCTGAATTTGTTTTCTCACAAGGAGAATCACTGCTAGGCTAGTTTGTTAGACGACTATTTGCTAACTGGTTCAGCCTTTTCTACGAAGTCATCATTCAATCCCAATGTCAGTTGCAAAGGAGTCCGGGATGGGTAAGCCTTTACTACCTGTCGATAAACATCATAGTTAGTAGGTAGTGTTTTTTGTTGCTGACCCACACCATAAGTAATTTGATATTTCACCGTTTTCTGTAGTTCTGGTTTACCTGCCTCTTCTTGAGGTTTTTTGCGTTGTTCTAGTTCATCAATACTTGGGCGTGCTGGTAAAGTCGGCCACCATAGCCCTTGATCGTCCGGCCCGATTACTGCTCCTGCTGGTTTCAATCCATTCCGATTTAGTACTGATGCAGTGTTAAAGCTTTCAATCCGCGGCTGTGGTGCATTAGTTAAATTATTGGCATACTTCACTTGCCATGTATAGCTGGTCAGTGCTGTCGCTTCGTACTGCTCAACACTAGTCGTGCTGCAACTTGCCAGGGTTAGGGCTGTTAGTACAATTAACGGTGCAGTTAAACAGATCGGCTTTGGCATTATATCTTTCCAAGAATTCTTAATTGATATCCTGTACTATCATTTCTTCCAAGGTGAAGGGATTGCGGTTGTCGATAGTACCTCTGTCGTACTCAACTTGATTGCGGTTTTACCACAGTTAGGGCATTCCACGTTTACCAGAATAATGGAAGGTCTGCCTTTGTACTCTCCCATGATTGGCTCTCCCCTAAACTCGCTAATGATTCCCTGTTGACAGTGCCAGCATTCAAAAATTACTCTTCCTACTGCTTGATTACAGTCTAAAAACTTGATGTGTTGAAACTGCTCTCCTAACTCTGGCTTTTGAGTTCGAGGTTTTGATGCTCTGGCTGGTTTAGACTGTTGCTCCAGGTTAATAGTGTCAGCGATCGCTACTTCGTTGTGTTGCTGCGGTAGCTCATCAGGATTAGAGACGGGCTGATGCTCTAAGTATTGTTCCGTTGGATTATCAGGAGAATTTGGGTTAGATTGTGACTGAGTTGGAGCAGGAGCCTGTTGTTTTGGTGGTTTAGATGGTCGCTTAGTAGATTTCATAAAAAGTTGATTTTTAACAAGCTCAAATCCACCGTTAGCTATCAAACTTTAATTTCATTAAAGTCTTATTCGCTATAATTCTCCGCTTTGATTACAGCTTCTATTTCTTTAAGTTTCTGTTCTAGGGATTGATGAATCTTTTCGAGATTAGAACGCTCAATCTTGTCCACACTAAGTTCTTTCAAGCTACGCATTATATTTTTTACTTGTTTATCATTTGGATCGCTAGCAGGCTTGGGTGCATGTTTTGAAATAATTTGATTGACTAGTTCTTGAGTTTCTACAAGTGTTAAATATTGGTCAACAACTTTTTGGGTTGTTTCAACTCTAATTTTTGCCACTCTTTTCTCATCTAAACCTAGCTTTTTAGCTGACAACCTTTGTAATATCATTGCATGTGCAGCCTTAAGATTCGATTTTCGGATAGCTGCTTGTAAATCCGGAAAAAGCGATAACATCCGGAAATCGTTAGCTGTAACTGATGCTGGATTTAAACCCAGATCTAAAATAACCCTGAAAATCTGCTTCTCTATATCATTTAGATCGAGTTCGTCCAAAACTTGGTTTTGTTTATCATCACTTTCTCCAATTAATTCACCCACCTGCTTCATTTTTTTCTGATAATCTAATCTACGGACAGCAGTAGCTAAAATGCGTGGGGCTTCTGTTAAGCTAACTTCTGTTCGCCCAGAAATTTCCTTTAAAAGAGCTTCTGCTTTATCAAGAGGGTTGAGGTCTTCACGATATAGTGTTGTAAGCAGTGCTTTCCTATGCAAATCTTGAGGGCGAGGCATGACAACAGATTTTAATGTCTTCCAGTTCAGCTGCATTGCTGCACGCCATCGTCTTTCACCATCAAATAAATCAAAACCTGAACCTTCTGCTATTAAAATTACAGGATGTAGCTGTCCATCCTTTTCCAAAGTACGTGCCATAGAATTAATACTTTGGGCAGAAAATGTTTTTCTTGGTTGCTCAGGGTTAGGGAGAATTAATGTTATATCTATTTCCTGTTGCCCCGACTGCATCATTAATTGTTCGCGCAATGCAGCAATTTGCGCTTCTAATTCTGGGGCTTGTAAAGCTCTCAGGCGCTCGACTTCTGCTTGCAGTTTATTAATCTCAACTTCTGCATCTGACATTTGAGCAGCAGTACTAAACATTTTTGTTAAATCTACTTTTGAACGTGCCATTTTACTTCGCTCCTACAATGGCCGATAAATCAGATGCTAGTTTGGCAAAGTCTTTGCAAGCTGGGTGTCTTTTTCGATAAAGATGTAATGGTAATCCTGAACCAGACGCATTACTAAACTCATAAGAAAATCTAATTGGAGGGTAAGAATAAGCATCTTTAAGTTGCATCTGCTGAATTATAATCGGCATCTGCTCTAAAATTTCGTTGTGAATAGCCTGATCTGCTCTATATTGATTTGGCACTATCCCCATAATCTGAGGGTAGGGTTCTAATCGCAACCTTCTACACTCAATAAAATAAAACTGAAGTAATTCAGCTGCTCCACTAGCACTTTTTGGCTCAAGCTGCATGGGAATGAGAATATGAGTACTAGCGGCAAGTGCGGCTAAATTTAGTCTGCCTAATGTAGCAGGACAATCAATGATTATTAAATCATGCTCTACAGGATAATCTTTAAGGTTGTCAGCTAAAAGATAAGGGCCACGAGGATGATTAACTAAATCATCAGCAGTTTTCAGTAAAGGCTGTTGTATGCTTTGGCAAACTTCTACTTTGAGCTTGTGCTCACTCCAACAAGGCACAAAAGGCCAATCACCCGAAAAATTATCAGATAATACAGTAGAAACGGACTGTTCAGGATCTGAAGGTTTTTCTAACCCACAAAATAAACTTAAAGAACCTTGAGGATCTAAATCAATAAGCCCTACTGAACAAGTACGGCGACCGACTTGACGATGAGCTAATTCATAAGCTAGGTGCGTTGCTAAGGTAGTCTTACCACTGCCTCCAGCATTACTAAGAATGGCTAAGACTAGCTTTTGAGGTTCTGTTTTTGGCACAGCTACTTCTGATCTCTTTGTCAAAGTTAATTCTCATATTTTAAAATCTGAGATTCAATATGCTATAAGTCAACTCAAAAAAATTTGCCGAGTTAACACGAATGGCTAATTTGATAGCACAGACTTAATTTCATGGCTCACCCTTGTAAATCATTGATCTGGGTTTAGCCTTCTTCTTCGGCTCAAACAAAGATTTTTTGGGTAGCTGCGGCACACGGCAGGTTTCCCAGTAAAAGAGGCGAGGGACATAAGTCTCGCGTTGTGTAGGTTGTTGACACTGCTTGCAGATGAAGTTGAAAATCTTGGTATGAATCTCTCGTTTATGCGCTCTAACCGTGTACTCTTTGACGTTGATTATCTTGTTTGGCATATCAATTTGTAATTATTAAAACTCAATAGTCACTAATTATTAGTCATCAGTCAATAGTTAGCAGTAAAGAGCCAACACTCAACAACTGCCATATTTGAAGCGTTTGCTTTGCTTTCAGCTCTGACGACTGATTAATAGACCTCTTTCTAAAATAACGACAACTGACCAAGAGAAAGTTTGTTTTCTCGATGTTGGGGCTGGGACGAAGTGCTTTGTGTTGGGCTATATAACCATCTTGATTTACTATCAAATCTTTTGTATCCACGCTTTTCTCTTCGCTGCTGTAGCTTGTGGTAGTTGGTAAGTGCGGTTTGATAGTCTGAGCAATTTAAATCTTGCGATCTGCCGAATCCTCTTTTTACGACGCTACCCCAAGTTTTGGTAATTACCCACTGTCCGAATAAATTTTGGCATAGCGTTAGGGTATAAAATCGCGTGTCTCGTCGCCACTTCGATTGTTGCCAGAGGTCTAGTTGGTAAACAGTTTGCTCAAGCATTTTTTATCCACAAGCCTTTTTGTATAATATTCCAATACCAGCAAATCAGAACATTACGCAAAAGTTTTGTCAAAATAGTTGAGCAAAAGAATATGAGTGAGCAAATTTTTGTAGCTGTTGGAGATGGTTCTCAAAGGGCGTAGACTGATTTGGAAAAAGAATTGATAATGCAAAACCCTGAATTAGTCAGGCAACTCAAAGGCTGGCTGGAGAATTCCCTAAGTGATGGTTAAAAAAGCTTATTCATCCTCCTCCTCGTCATATTCATAATCCTCATCACCGTGTTCCTCGTACCACTTCCTTTCTTCCTCTTGAGCGATTTCTATCATTATTCTTCTTTTCTCCTCCCTTTCCTTCTCCAGGGCTTCCTGCTCAAGCTTTTGGTTTTCCAAGCGTTCCTGCTCCAGCCTCGCTCTGTGTTTGGTTTTCGAGGAACGAGCGTTGTTGGTGGGTTAAGAGTGGTGTGCAAGCGATCGCGATCGTCAGCCCCAAAACGTCGGCTGAAACCCTGATTATTTCGTCAACTTACAAAAGTTTTCGATCTACTGACATTGCCTGCAAAAGTGAACGGATCTACTTTCAAACTGATTATTAGGGGTAGACTAACCAGCGCAGACAGCAAAAAGCCGAAGAATAAGCTAGCAGCGCTGGCAAGATTCCAGTAGCGACCCAGATAACCCAGGCGAAATTGCAGTACCCACTCCCCAATTGCGAACATTGTCAGCCAAAACGCAGCACTCGCTGTCCAATAATCAAGCATTAGTCGCTATTTTACCCATGCGCTGAAGAAGGTATTTCTAGAATAAGCCCAAATTAACTGTGCTGGCTTTTACCATTCCCAACATTCTCGCTCTTTCTCGCTGTACTTTTTTGAGTTTAATCAAGCGATCGTTCATGTGGCTAGGCGTTCTGCTCGTAGTGGATTTATTCGCGATCGCCTCACGAAGACTTTTTAAAATCCACATCACTTTGGTAAACCTTAGCCCTGGGCTTACCCTTCTTAGCTGGTGCAGTCACTAAAGATTTCTTAGGCGGCCCTGGAGGACGGCAGGTTTCGCAGTACAGGGGACGTGGGCCATAAGTTTCACGAGAAGTTGATCGATCGCACTGCTTACAGACGAAATTAAAAACGCGTGTGTGGATTTGCCGTTTATGCGCTCTGACGGTGTACTCTTTGACTTGGACTTCTTTGCTTGCCATTGTTTAACTTACTGCGGCCTAGTTGAATGAACGTAATTAACCGCTTGACTTGAATCTTAGCCTTTTCAATTCTACTTTTAAGCCTGTTTGCCAAGTTATCACTACAGGTTCTTTGGGCAATTTCTCCTTTGGGCTACGCCAAATTTTTAAGGAATATCAGGCTTCTACAAATTCAATTCTCCACGCCTAGAATTTGTGCCTGAATCCTTCTGCTACTTCCTAAATTTCTCAAAAACGTGCAGTTAAAACGCTTCGCTAGTTGTCACTGAAAACTCTCTCGTACTTCAGGAGAAAACAATGGATATTCAAATCGCACTCAACTGGGCAATTCAAATCATCGTCATGGGCATCGTCACTATTATGGTGATGGATTTCGTAAACGGCTTGTTCTTGCTACCATATTATGCAATTGCACCTGTCGCTACAAATTCTCAAGCGCTCGCCCTTCAACAAGAGCCAGCCGCCGCACCAATACCAGAACTAGCAATAACACCAGACCCTTGCGCAGCACCACAGTTTGAACAATTGCCTGACCCTTGGTTCACCACAGACATTCAACCAACCCCAATCCAGACCCAGCCATCGGTTATACTCCCGTTCCCCTCACTTAGACTGTTAGCGCCAGCTTCAGTTGTACAACCGAAAGCTAGGGCAACCAAGAAATCTACCCAATCCGCCACAACCAAGAGAACCACTAAGCTTACCAACAAAGCCGCTACTCAAAATCGTTCCAAAGGGAGCAAGAAGTCCGCTGCTTAATCCCACAACTTGGTTTTGAAGCAGAGCGATCGCGTTACTACAAGCGATCGCTTCCCCTGTCGTTTCAAAAATTAGAATAATGCAAGCAGCCCACTGTGCTTTATTTGTAGCTCTCCAATACGTTCCAGATGAAAGAGAGTTTGCGGTTGCTCGTCTGCACCTCGAAAAAGCAATTACTTTGTCTGGAGAATATTATCAAACTCGCTACAGTATCTTTTGGAAGACTTCATCAGAAAAGGTGAAACGCTCAGTTAGACAACAATGCAATCAACTGGCATTCGATACGTATTCGCACATGGTTGATTGTGCTGGTTTAGTCAATGAATATGCAGCAAAACAAACATTGGCTGGTATCCCCGAACCTAAAGAGTGGCGAGAATTCTTGCTCAACCTGGAATGTGCCTTTGATTGGATCGAGCGCGAGCATCCACAAGAAATCAACATCAAGCAATTAAGTCTAATTTGATTGCTTTGTTCAGTCTTCAGCATCGGCTACGCCAATTTTTTGTGAAAATTATATCTATATATAGTCATGGTCAGCCAAATCGCTACACAAGGAACGCTTTTTGACCTACAAACTGTTCTAGATTATGGGCAATCCATCCTCAACGTTGCTCAAGAACTAGCTAAATCACTAATTGATCATCGCCCTATTGCTACAAAAACTATTCAATCGCAGATGAATCGCCACTTTCACGGCACTGCGGCACAGGGCAAGTGGTTGTGGAAAGATGCGTATGAAGCGGTGGAAGTTGCACTAATTCTCTACCTGCGACAAAAACCATTACCTCAAAACCCCTTAGAAGAACTGCAACGGTTTGAGTCGCTTTGTCCCACACACTCCCGCCGCACTTCTGAACAAATCCAGCTTCAGCAGTTCTCGACTCCGTTATCCTTGGCTTACTTAGTAGCATTGGCTGGACAAGTGACTAACAACGATTTAGTGCTTGAACCATCGGCAGGGACTGGGATTCTGGCTCAGTTCGCCAAACTTCACGGTGCAAGTTTGATGCTGAACGAATTGGCTCAAGACAGAAATAAGATTCTGCGTCGGCTGTTCCCTGGTACTCCACTATTCTCTGTTAACGCCGAGCAGATTAACGACTACTTAGCTGGTAAGACTCAGCCCTCGGTTGTGCTGATGAATCCGCCATTCTCATCATCGCCCAAGGTGAGCGATCGCAACCCCGACGCAACCCCTCGCCATATTAACTCTGCACTACAAAGGCTGTGCGACGGCGGACGGTTGGTAACAATTACAGCCAATTGGTTCTCTCCGGCTAACCCGACTTGGCGCGACACTTTTATTAGGTGGCAAGAAAAAGCGCGAGTTCTACTATCTGTAGGGGTCAGTGGCAAGGTGTACTCGAAACACGGGACAACAATAGAAACCCGAATCACAGTAATTGATAAGGTTCCGGCTGATAAAAAAGACGTAATCCCTTGCATTAGAGAAACTCTGGAACCGCCCGAAATATTGGCGTTGATTGAGCAGTTGCCTGGACGATCTCTGTGGCAATCCGCACCTGTCAAAGTCGCTGCTGCTGTGGCGAAGGTTGTTAAATTATCGAAACGTACTACAGTAGCTCAACCAGAACCCTCCGCAGAAATTCCTGATGTAGTAGTTCTGGAATACGAAGTTGTCGAGTGGACTGCCACCGATGGGTTGAAAGATAGCCTCTATGAAACCTATCGCCCACAACGCATTAGAATCAAGGACGCTCTACCCCATCCGTCATTGCTGTGTGAGAGCGCAGCTTTAGCACTTGTCTCGCCTCCGCCTCCGACATATAAACCACATCTCCCACGAAACATTGTCTCACAAGGCTTGTTATCAGAGGCACAGCTTGAGAGCGTAATTTACGCAGGACAAGCGCACTCAGAATTCTTATCTGGGTCTTATATTGTCGATGATTCGTGGGATAATGTGTCTGTAGCGGCTCAGGGCGAAGAAAATGCTGTGAAATTTCGTCGTGGCTGGTTCCTTGGCGATGGGACTGGTGCTGGTAAAGGAAGACAGTGTGCAGGTATTATATTAGATAACTGGTGTCAGGGCAGACGAAAAGCAATCTGGGTATCTAAAAGTGCTGCATTAATCGAAGATGCCCGTAGAGATTGGTGTGCGCTGGGTGGTATTGAGCGAGACATCATCGACCTTAGCAACATCAAGCTTGGCGAACCTATCGAGTTCACTCAAGGGATTTTGTTCTGCACATATTCCACACTGCGCTCTCAGAAGAATGGCAAAAGTCGGCTTAAGCAAATCGTTGAGTGGGCAGGATCGGATATGACGGGTGCCATCGCTTTTGACGAGTGCCATTCAATGGGCAATGCGATGGCCGTTGAGGGTAAACTCGGTATGGTGGCAGCATCCCAGCAGGGCATTGTAGGGCTGAGACTTCAAAACGCACTTCCCTCGGCACGGGTTATTTACGTATCGGCAACTGGCGCAACCAAAGTGTCCAACTTGTCTTATGCAAACCGCTTGGGGCTTTGGCAAACCGGCGACTTCCCATTTACCTCCCGTGAGGATTTCGTGGAATCCATTGAGGGTGGTGGCATTGCGGCGATGGAGGTTGTGGCTAGGGATTTGAAGGCACTCGGTTTGTATCTGGCGCGATCGCTTTCGTTCGATGGTGTTGAGTATGAGATGTTAGAAATTGAACTCACTCCTACTCAAGAACGGATTTATGATAGTTACGCGGACGCTTTTCAAGTTATTCATAATAATTTAGAGAAAGCACTAGAAGCCTGTAACATCACTGGCACGAAAACTTACAATCGCATGGCTAAAATGTCTGCATTGTCTCAGTTTGAATCTCACAAACAGCGTTTCTTTAACCATCTGCTTACAGGCATGAAGTGTCCTATGCTGATCAAAGCAATTGAGCAAGATTTAGCTCAAGGTCTTGCTGTTGTGATTCAAATCGTGTCAACTAACGAAGAGTTATTGAAACGGCGACTTGATGAGGTTCCGGCTGACGAATGGAAGGATCTGAATCTGGATCTAACTCCGAGAGAATATCTCATGGATTATTTGATAAGTGCGTTCCCAATCCATTTGCATGAGATATACTCTGGCGAAGATGGTTCAGAACGCTCCCTCCCAGTCTTTAATGCTGATGGCTCTGCGGTTATCTCCCAAGAAGCTGTAGCCTTGAGAGGTGCGTTAGTGGATAAATTGGCAAGCCTCGATCCAATCCCCGGCGCACTAGAACAACTGCTGTGGCACTTCGGTCACAAGCAAGTTGCTGAGGTGACAGGTCGCAGCAAGCGAGTTTTAAAAGATGATTCAGGGCGTTTGTTCGTTGATTCACGGGGCAGTGGGGCTAATATTGCCGAAACTGCTGCATTTATGAACGATGACAAACAAATCCTTATCTTCTCTGATGCTGGCGGTACAGGCAGAAGTTACCATGCCGATTTGAACGCTGTGAATCGGCGGCGGCGATCGCATTACCTTCTCGAAGCTGGTTGGAGAGCCGACAATGCCATTCAAGGGCTTGGGCGTTCTCATAGGACTAACCAAGCATCTGCACCAATCTTTAAACCTGTCACCACCAATGTCAGGGGTGAACGCAGATTCATCTCGACTATTGCCCGACGGCTGGACAGCTTGGGTGCTTTGACTCGCGGTCAGCGTCAAACTGGTGGAAATGGGATATTCGAGGCTAAGAATAACCTAGAGTCACAGTACGCCGAACACGCCCTGTATGAGTTGTTTAAGCAAATCTTCCAAGGTCGATTTTATGAAGTTTCATTAGGGCAATTTGAGCAGATGACTGGTTTATCGCTAACTTCTCACGAAGGCGGAATGCGGATAGACCTCCCTCCCCTGCGTCAATTCCTCAACCGCTTGCTGGCTCTAAGAATTGATATGCAAAACATTATCTTCGAGCGTTTTGAGTTGTTGCTGAGTCAGCAGATTGAAGCAGCGATCGCCGCGGGGATTTATGAGATGGGTGTTGAAACTCTCCGGGCAGAACGATTTAACATCGAAAGCCAAGAATCAGTTTATACACATCCTGCCACTGGTAGCGTGACCAATTACCTGAAAATTGAACGTATCCAGAAGAACAACATCAAAACTGCTGATGAGATGCTAGAGTTTGCCACTCAATATCAGGGGAGACTGATGGTAAATACCAAGTCTGGTCATACTGCTGTGTTAATTCCGACACATAGTATTTTCAACGCTGATGGTGGTGTTGTACCAAGAGTTCTACTCATTCGACCACAAAAAGAAACTCGCGCTCCCGTCGAACAATTGAATTCGTCCACTTGGCAGCAGGTTTCGGCTGATACGTTTGTTGCTGCTTGGTCAAAGGAAATCTCTTCTTTGCCCCAGTTCACCACTGACTATCTGCATCTAGTCACTGGCATACTGCTGCCCATTTGGAAAGTTCTGCCACAGAGCAGTAGCCGGGTTTTCCGGCTGCAAACTAGTGATGGACAGAAAATTCTGGGGCGGGTGGTGAATGCTAATGATATCCAAACTGTGCGAGAACAACTCGGACTCAAGAACCAGTTGCTAAGTCCCACAGAACTTGTTTGGTTGGTGCTGAACGAGAAGTATTCACAGCAACTACCAGGAGGTATAACGCTACGGCGTTCTTTCATTGCTGGTGAGCCTCGCATAGAACTAGTCGATGCCCTCTCGTTGGCTGACCGGCTTGTGGCTGTGGGTTGTTTCACCGAGATCATCGATTGGCGCAAGCGGGTGTTTGTGCCAACTGGCGTAAGCGCTGCTGGTGTCTTGGGTGCTGTGATTGGGGTTTTGGGTTAACAAGATAAGCCACTCTATCAGCAGAGTGGCTTATCTTTTGGCAGCAAAATTATGTTCGCTATTATTAGCTGATTGACAAAATGCACTTTATCTTAACCTATCACCGATGCAAGGAGGGCAATTGCTAACAGCAAATACTCTTATAAGCTAATCGCCACTCTCTTGGACTACTGAAGGGTTTTAGCGGTAAACCAAGTTTTGCAAAAGTTGTTCAATCACTCGGAACAAGCAACATTCGATCTTCAATCGCTTGCCATGTTGTAGGTGCCAATCTTACCGCTGCTTCTTTGCACTGGATTATGAGGTAATTGCCGTAAAAATAATTGGTCAGTCTCTTAAATTCTTCCTTAGATAAATTAATCATTTCTGGGGTTAGATCGAAAGCAATGAACCAGCTTTGCAGAAGCTGACCAAGGAATGCAAGGCGTTCTTCTGGAGGGAATTTATTACTAGGAATTTTGTTTTTAAGTTCCTCAAGTTGATTAATGATATCTCCAAAGTTTACGGCTTTGAAAATTTTCAGTTTATCCAATTGCCTACATGATTTAATGAAATCATTGATAGCGTCGTTAATAGTATTGACATCAAGGTTGCCATTAGCAATAGCGATGGGGTTGATGTAGAGCTTGGTGAAAGCGTAGTTACTGAAGTGGTCGTGGTTACCAGTGATATAGAGGTTAGCTATGGGTCTGCTGTAGGAAAAGGCATTTTCGCGGATGTATGGGTAGGCGATAGTGGTGAAGACAGAGGTGTTGGTGGCGTAGGTGTAAGCTATGGCGATATTGATGGCGTAAGAGTAGGCGTTCGCACGCCTGCCCACAGGTTTTAAGTCCCCTTTATACCCAGTAGTTTTTTCTTCTATCCATTTCTGTAAATTTCGCAACTTAGGAGAGTTCATATATTTACGAACTTCTGTTTCCATTAGTAACAGTAATTGGTCAGCTCCACCTCGCATCAATCCTGCTACTAGCAAAAAGACTTCTCGCCAACGTGTATCTGTAAGATAATTCGTCACCAACTTTTCAATCAGATTGTTATCAGCTATGTGTTGCGCCGTTAAATATTCTTGGAATGTTAGATGAGAAAAAGATATGACATCTCTTGCACGTTCAACAAATATCCCCTGTTGAATTTGGATGGCTTCTAAAATATCTTCTCCATCCAAATGCTTCGGTGCATTTAAATTACTTGCTAGAAAATCATAAATTTGCTGCACTATCTCACGCTGAGGAAAGAACAATAAATCCGCTTCAAAGGTTTTATAAGCAATTTCTGCAAGCATCATTTTTTCCAGAGCTATAGTTAGATTTTGATAAATAGGTTCACGCTGAATTCGCTTCTCTGCTGCCCATCTCTTCAGCAGAACATCTAGCGCATCATCATAAAGTGAAGCTCGGTTTTTAGGGAAGGTTTGAGAATCATCAAAGACCAGACACAGTAAAGTAAGCAATAGCGGTGTTTGCGCTAATTCCTTTGTGGCAGCATACTCAGATTGCTGCAATAATTTCCAACATCTTTGCCCTATGAAGAAGCGTTTGTCTTCTTCTGACTGAAACCAGTTAGTAATAAATTGCTCAATCTGAGTATCATCAAAATCTGCCATCACCACATCTACAAAACGCTTGAAGCGGCTTTGGTAAGCAGCAGTACGACAGGAGGCAATAAAACGGTTTTGATTGTGTTTATCTACGAAATTTTCAATTTGAGTAATTGCTGCGTCCAGTTGAGCGGTTGGGATCTCATCTAAGCCATCCAGTAAAATTAATAACTTACCTTTTTCTAGTAAGTTATTAGTGGAAGCTTCGGCATCAGGAAAACCACAATTCTCTAGTTCCTCTGAGATTGCTTTTTCTAAATCTATATTCTCATTATTAAACTGTTTTAGTTCCAGAAAAACTGGAATACACTCATGCTGATATTTTTCTCTTGTTCCTTTGATTGCTTCCAAACCTATACGCCGTAAGAAGGTAGATTTTCCCGCACCTGGTTGTCCTAGTACCATTAAGTATTGTTTTTGATTGGCAACTTCAAGTCCATTCTGTTTTTGACACTTTTCTAGCTGAAATTTACGTGTAGGCGACTGACGGTAAACCTGTTCTAAATTTGCAACTGAAATAAATTGCTGTCTCTCTTCTTCTCCTAAGAATTGCACTTCTGCATAAATCTCTTGCAGTTTTACTGGTTGCTGCATTCCTAATACTTTAAGAGTACCATGTCGTTCTTCATAACTTTCTATGTATTTATTAGATGCATTGAAAATTTTTTGCTGGATTTTATCAGGTAGCCTTTGTAAAAAATTGCTACCGCTATCCCAACCAAACTTAATGACAATTCCAGTTAAACTCTTTGCAGCTGCTAAGGTGATAGATTCAAACCCTGTCATAAAATAGCCCTCGACTAAGTAATTATGAACAACAAAATTTTTACCGCATCAGTACAGCTTAAAGCAATAAATTATTAAGTGATTCTCAGAAGATCTAGCTCGTTAGATAGGGTTCATTTTAAAGCTTGTGTGAAAAATATATAAGCCTGGTTTCAGTTTTTGCAACAATACTATAACCGCAATTGCCCTTTTAATAAATCTCATTAACGGGAATAACAAAATTTCTTAGTTGCATTTTCAATCTTTACATTTTCCTCTTCCCAAGTAAAAATGCTACTTCAAAAATCAGATCCGAAACGTTTATTTTAACTCCCCATCGGACACCGCCGCATCATCTCCTGCAACGCCACCGCCTCACCATCTGGCGTGTACACAGTTTCCCCCGACATCGCAATCACAATCCTGTTTTTCCTTGCCCACTCGAACCAAGCAATCACAGAGGACTTGGCCTGCTGTACCTCCGGCTTCCGTCCTTCCTTGCAAGCAGCAACAAACACGGCTTCCGGGACTTAACCCCTTTCCAAGTTCTGAGTGCTTCTTTGAGATAAGTGATCGCAGTATCATCCAAAATCTGGTTTTCAGCTATAAGCGAAGTGCAAAGACTCGGTTAAGGTGGTTCTTCACTTTGAGTTGAGTATTTTTCAAAATCGGGAGCAACGGGTACAGCGGAAATTGGGTTTTTATTAGGGGTTTCCGGCTGGTAATTGAAGAGACATTGAGAATATTAATGGTTAAAACAGATATAACTATTAATTTTCTCAGCCTAAAAAATTGTATGGGATTTGATATCGTTGGTGCTGCTATCGCCTTTGTTCTTCAGACTGCTGACCGGATGGTTTCAGCATTTATTGACCAGAAATCTACTAAGGAAAATAAACGTAATCTACCTGTAACAGTTCAAGAAGTTAGACAAGATCAGCGTGTACGTCAGGCAGAGATAGACTATTATAACCGTCGAGAGGCTAGAGAAAAAGAATTACTACAAATTCAAGAATTACGCTTCAAGGCAGATATGCAAATTGCGGCAGCAAAGGCGGAACGAGAAGAAAAGGCGCTGCAATTAAAACAAGAAGAACTAGAAGACAAACGGAAGCTAAGTGCTTTGTATCTAGATTTGATGCGAGAGAAAACCACTCAAAACATTCAACTTAGGCAAAAAGAAATTCAAGCAATTTTTGACCAGCAGAAATGGCCTGGTGTTTTAAGTCGTGATGAAGCACAAAGAATTTTTATTGATGAACAAAGGAAACCACGCTTATTAATGTTAGTCCCACCACCCGATATAAGTGAAGAATTTCCCATATCCTTCCGAGATAGCCTTAATAAGGAGATTCGCAATCAATTAAAAATATTCATAGAAAAATACTATCCGCTTCAGGGTGCTTTATGTCCAGTGGAATTTTATGGTAAATATTTTGAACGTTCAGTATTTGATGCAGAAGTAAAGCAGTTAGAAACAATTTTATCCGCTATACCAACAGCGATAATTTATACAGATGTTACAGATCATGAAGTTTATTTTAATGTTCGGTTTTGGGGACTGCAAGAACCAGTATCTTTATCATTTGAACCTTGGAATTGGGAAGCAGTCAAAAAACAACTTGAAGAAGCTGGTACTGATGATATACAAAGTTTTCGAGCAATTAGGCAGACGATTGTAATTTTACACAAGCTGTTAACAGCTTTTTTAGCAGATTGGTATTACTTAAATATTAATCCAAATTATGAACCTCAGTTATTTAGTATAGAGTCAGAAATTCCTTTAGAATGGAAAGCAACAATTCTTGAAAAGCTGACTTCAATTCGACAAGAGTATACAGAAATTTATAATCATGAGTTGAAATTGCTAGCGGATTCGCAAAGCAAAAAGGCTCAAATTTGGCGATGTATAAACACACTTTCTGCACATACTAATCCTATTAATTCTGTTACCATAAGCTCTGATGGTAGAACATTAGCCAGTGGTAGTGCAGATAATACTATTAAGATTTGGAATCTGCAAAACGGAGAGATACTTGCTACTTTAAATGGGCATTCAAATGCCGTTAGATCGGTGGCTTTTAGCTCTGATGGGCTTATTCTTGCGAGTGGCAGCAATGATAATACTGTTAAGCTTTGGTATTCTCGAACAGGAACTACTTTTACAGGGCATTCAGATAATGTAACCTCAGTGGCTTTTAGTCCTGATGGTAAAACATTAGCCAGTGGTGGTGGAGATAATAAGATTAAAATATGGAATTTGAATACTAATGAGCTAATCTATACTTTGTCTGAGCATGAAAATTGTGTTATGTCTGTTGTATTTAGTCTTAATGGACAGCTATTAATCAGCAGTAGTGTTGACAATACTATTAAGGTATGGAATTTGCAAACAGGATTAGCCATTCATACTCTTAAAGAACATTCAGAATCAGTTAAAGGGGTTGCTATTAGCCCTGATGGTAAAATTCTTGCTAGCGGGAGTAATGACAAAACTATTAAAATTTGGAATCTTCCACATGGAAACGTGATTCACACATTTTCTGATCATACAAATACTATTACCTCAGTTGCCTTCAGTCCCGATGGAAAAACTTTAGCTAGTGCTAGTGGTGATAGTACAATTAAAGTTTGGCATTTAGGTACAAAAGAGTTGATAAATACTCTTTCAGGACACTCATCACATATTCACTCTGTAGCTTTCAGTCCTGATGGTAAAACAATTGTTAGTGGTAGTCAGGACAAAACAATTAAAATTTGGCGGTGTGACTGATATTGAGATGCGTACTAAAAAGCGATCACTACTCATTCCAGTTAACCCGCACCCCATCCACACAAGCGATTCCCCACTGCGGACACTTCGCCACCAGCTTCTTGATCGCAATCGTCAAAGCAGGGTCATCAGCCCAACATTCCATCAAAAAATCATCCCCAGAATTTTCGCGCAACTGTTCTGCCATCTTGAGCTTCTCCATTCTCCAAGGCCGCACTCTCGATCCCATTTTTAACTTTTCCATCCGCCAGGGTCACGTCTTTGACCTTGCTGCGATGCCCCTCACTTGTGGTATTACTCCCGCACCGGATAACCACCGCATCATTTCGTGCAACCCTACTGGTTCGCCATCCGAGGTATACACAGTTTCTCCCGACATTGCAATCACAATTCTCTGCCGCCTCGCCCACTCAAATCAAGCAACCACACCAGACTTGGCCTGTTGCGCCTCCGGTTTTCTTCCTTCCTTACAAGTACCGACAAACACGGCTTCAACTACATTTGACTTCTGAATTCTGATAGACATCACACTGAAGTTTTAGCTTGATTCAAGGTTCACGTAGACCTGAGAAAAATCCAAACGCTTCAAGTCTTCTCCATGAATAAGTACTTGTAGATAGCCAGCATCACCAAACATCAGATCAACTTTTCTGTTAGACTCGACCTCCAGTAAGTTATGCCAGTTTTGGGCGTGAGTCATGTCTAAAGTTTGGCGTTGCTCGTAGTTGTAAAGCCATTCGGGGTTCACCTGTCTAACTACGTAAGCGTCCTCCCGTGGATCGTGACCAATGCCCGAAGCATGACCGAGCAGCTTCCCGACACTATTTTCGCTGAGAGTTCTACACAAATCATTTAACTTGAGTTCGTCCAAGTTGAGGTGAGCGCACAACCGATAAAAATCATTTGTTGCCCAACGCGGGATATCGGGAAACAACTCAAACTCTAGACGGTGAGTTACTAAATTATCGTACCAATCTGTAATCAAACGAGTATCTTCGGGTAATTTTGCAGGCTCTAAAGATTCGCTCCCATCGTAAAACACTAGTTGTTCGGCAGCATTTTCACTTTCCGAAGCAAAAAGATAAAGCATTCCCCGCTTTGTCAAAGGATTTTCAGCAAAAGTGGGTAATTCAGCTAAGTTAATCTGCAAGATAAAGCAAAGGTAGCTGTCTGAAGGAGTGTTTTTCGGCCAAGGAACAGACAAGGGCAAATCTGGAACTCCCCCAATACGACTTTGCCCTTTGTGTCCTGCTTCAGCTTGTCCAAGCTTTAACAAGATAGCCGGGCGCACGCTTGCCAAAATATCATCTTGATACTTTGATAAGCCATGCTCATGAATCAGCGTTATAATTTGCTCCAAATCCACGCTTTACCTACCTGTCTTTGCTTTAGTTCATTAAGCAAAATAACATTGCAGCTTCACTTGGGAGCGATCGCATTTTTTAACCGTTTCAATCCCTGATTCGGATTCAAAACTAGAAGGGGTAAGCATTTGAGGCTAAAAATTTGACTGTAGAGGAAAAATAGCTACTGGTTGACGCAGATGAAATTGCACTTTTTCAATCAACACAAGAGGTTACGCCTGTAGGAGGTCAGTAACCAAAGAAAATTTAAACACTATTCGTTTTTTTGCGTAAAGTACAAAACTTGAGGTGTTAACTATTAGTATGCCGATATTTACTATGGATAAACCGGGAGGCAACAGTAAAAGCCTCTCTTATGATTAAGCTGTATTAAAAACTGCTTTGAGTTTCCTCTGAAGCAGTTTTATATTGCAGGCTAGGAACTGATTCCAACTGTGCCTCATGCTGAATCACCTAATTATAGTTGCCAAAGTAAGCACATGGACGCAAACGGTTGCTTGCCTCACTATTAGCGCACAGTGGATAGATGGTAGTATTCAGAACGAGACGCTTAAAATCGCCCAAACCGAACCATGCCAGACTCACAAGACCCAAAGCAAGTCAACAACGACTTATGCAATGCCCAGTTTGGTGGTGGGTTAATTAACGCTGGTACAGTAAATGCTGGGCAAATTGGTGGCGATATCTACAATATTCACCTTGGGCAGCAGACGGCGGCATCAGATAATTCAGTCCAATCACAGAATCAACGCCAGCGATCGCAGCAAGAAAAAGACTCACTCGAAAAAGCGTACACCCTGCAAAGCCAAAAAGTTGCAAGCATAAGAACTGCATGGGTGATTGAGACAGACCCATCACGCAAGTTCCAATACGAACAGCAGCTTCAGCTAGAAGAACGTACACTCAAAGAGCTTGGTGACAAGTTGGATGCAGTTGAACGGCAGTTGCAAGCTGATAATAACTCTGGACTAGATGCAGGTGCAGAGATATATATTGAAAGACCGCCTATTGAAGACAAATGCAACAACGCAATTGTTCAGCCTGGGGCGTTAATCCGCATCAAAGCCCCCCAGAGAATGGGTAAAACTCTTCTGCTAGAGAAAATATTAGACCATGCCAGAAGACAGGATTATCAAACAGCAAAGCTGGATTTAAAACTAGCTGACACTGACATTCTGGCTAACCTAAAAACATTCCTGCAATGGTTGTGCGTTAATGTAGCTGACAGCCTGGAGCTAGAACCACAATTAGATAAACACTGGCAAGAAGTGTTTGGACTAAATAAAAACTGTACCCGCTATTTTCAAAAATATTTACTATCGCTTACAGATGCGCCCTTAGTTTTAGCAATAGATAATTTTGAGCGATTGTTTGATTATCCAGAGATTTTTCCTCAGTTCTGCTTGTTGCTGCGGGGATGGTATGAGGCAGCCAAGCAAGGTGACAAGATTGGTAACATCTGGAAGAAACTGCGCCTTGTAGTGGTTCACTCTACTGAATCCTACCCTTCCCTAGACACAAATCACTCCCCGTTTAATGTTGGATTAGCAATTGAGTTAGCCGAATTTAACGGTCAACAAGTATTAGACCTTGCCGAACAACAGGGTTTAGATATGCTTGGAGAACAGGGCTTAAATGGGTTGATGGGTTTGATTAAGGGACATCCTTATCTACTGCAACAGGCGATCGCACACCTCAAAAGCCAGCAGACGACGTTAGAAGAACTGTTGAGACTCGCACCAACAGAACAGGGAATTTTTAGTGACCACCTGCGACAACAACTGTGGCATTTACAACATAATCCTCAGCTTGAGGCAGGGTATAAAAGAGTAGTGATGAATGAAATACCTGTCAGGCTTGATACTGAAGTTGCATTTAAACTGCACAGCTTGGGCTTAGTAAAACTTTCCAGTAATGATTGCATTCCCAGTTGTGATTTGTATCGCCAGTATTTCTCAACTCGTTTGGGGTAGTGAGTCATGATTGACCAGTACATCTTTTCTGGAAGTTTGCCTGAGAATGCCAGCACCTACGTTACAAGAGAAGCTGATGCCCAATTGTATGAAGGGCTGAAGGCAGGAAAGTTTTGTTATGTGCTGAATTCGCGCCAGAGCGGAAAGTCCAGCTTACGTGTGCGAACCATGCAGAGATTGAGAAAGGATGGCGTACACTGTGCAGCAGTTGACTTGTCTGCGGGTGGTATTCAGAATGTCCCGCCCGAACAATGGTATGCAGATTTAATTGACACGCTCATTGATAGTTTTGGTTTGGATGTAGACTTCGGTGATTGGTGGGAGGCGAATCATTTAAATTCATTGGTAACACGATTTCGCAAGTTTTTGGAAGAAATATTACTGGTTGAAGTTAAAGAAAATATTGTCATTTTTATTGATGAAATTGATAGTGTACTCAGCTTAAATTTCCCGACAGATGACTTTTTTGCGTTGATTCGTGCCTGTTATAACAAGCGTGTTGATAATCCAGAATATAACCGTCTTACTTTCTGTTTATTGGGCGTTGCATCACCTAGTAATTTGATTGAGGATAAACAGCGCACCCCGTTTAACATTGGTCAGGCTATCTCACTTAAGGGCTTTCAATTGCATGAAGTTGAACCATTAGAAAAGGGGCTATATGGTAAATTCAGTCGTCCCCAGGTAATAATGCAGGAGATTTTGCAGTGGACTAGTGGGCAACCATTTCTGACTCAAAAGCTGTGTCAGTTCATGGTTGAGGAATCAGAGCAAGAACATCCCCGTTCAGTAGAGCAAGTTGTCAGGTCACGGATTATTGAAAGCTGGGAATCACAAGATGAGCCTGAGCATTTACGGACAATTCAAGCTAGAATTTTACGCGATGAACAACGGGCTGCTTACTTACTAGAACTGTATCAGCAAGTCAGGCTGGCTGAGGAGCGATCGCAAGTTATAGCAGATGATACTTTGGAACAAAGTGAGTTACAGCTTTCGGGATTGGTTGTTAGACAGCAAGGTAAGCTGAGAATTTATAACCAAATTTATCGGGAAATATTTAACTTAAATTGGATTGAAAATCAATTAAATAATCTGCGTCCATATTCTGAAAACTTTCGCTTTTGGGTAGCTTCCGGTGGAACTGATGAATCGCGGTTGCTGCGAGGAAAGGCATTACAGGAAGCAGAGGAATGGGCGAAAGATAAAAACTTAAGTTATCAGGATAAACAGTATTTAGCAGCTAGTAAAGAGAAAGAAATAGAGCAAGACATTGCTGTCAAGCAACAAGAAGCTGCTTTGGAAAGAGAGAAGCAAGATAGAGATGCACTAGAGGCGAGAAATCAATTGCTTAGTGAGGCAAACAAGAAAGCTCAACGGCGAATTAGTATTGGAGCAATTGCTTTAATTGTAACATTAATAGGCTCGGCAATTGTAGGGATTTTCTCTGGAAAACGACTGAAACGACTGGATGAAATTCATGATGAAGTTGTAGCTGTTCAAGATTTAAACAAACTAGCTAGGGAATTAGAAAAAAATACTAATGCTACTAATTCTGAAGGCATTATTTTTTATTCAACTGAAGCTCTAAGGCTGTCCGCCTTATCTTTTAACGTTAGTAATCATCAACTTAAAAAAGCATTAGTATTGTCTGCTAGTTCACAAGCACATCAACAGTTAAAAGATCTGAAAGACGCAGAATCAGAAATTAAGCAAAGTCAGAAGTTGTTAGCTGAAGCAGATAAGAAAGTTTTAGAATCTAGCCAAGGATTACAAATTCAAGTACTCTCCTATAATAGTCAAGGTGATTTCTTTGCCAAAAATCAACAAAACCAAAACGCTATAGAATCTTACAGAACAGCATTTAATATTTTAAAGACTCACCCAAATCAAACTGATTTTACTCAAAATAATCAGTTGCTTACAGGCGAAAATATTGAGTCAGTTTACCGGAGTTTAATTAAGCTAAACCCTCAAGATAAAGAAGTTAAAGAATCACTGACACAACATTTATATGCTCAACTTGAATACTTTCTAAAGGCTAAAAACTGGTCATTTGCTGACTTTAAAACATACAAACTCATGCTCAATATTGCTCAAAGAGAAGAACAAGGATATTTAGATTATGAGGACATCAATAGATTTTCTTGTCCAGACCTGCAAAGAATAGACAAGCTTTGGGTCAATGCAGACAACCGTTTTGGCTTTAGTGTGCAGAAGAAAATATGGCGAAGCACTGGCAATAGGCTGGGAATAAAACCACAAGACTGGACAGACAAAGATAATAAAAATTATCTTCGGTTTGCCGAGGCAGTGGGATGGTATGATAACAAACTTCCTGACACTACAAGCCGCTCAAGAGGTGGTGGTGATTTTGTGAGCTTCGACGATTTTTTGAAGCGTATAAAATCAAACTCAGCGTATGGGAGGGGAGGGCTACCAACAGTCTCAGAGGGAAGGAGAGTGAAGTACAGCGGGGAGTGGGTAGCCGGGTCGATAGAGCGCGGTCTTCTTCTCTCGCGCTGCGATTTGTAAAGTGTAACATAATAAAGCTTTTTTAAGTTTGTAAACAATTATCACAGCGGTCTTTTCCACGTAATAATCAACATTTCATCAATTCGATACCTGGCACTGGTGGCTGATAGCAATTCGCAGCAATGAATTTTGTGACTATTTCAGGATTTTGGGCAGAGGCACAACTTTAAACTTTACTCCCCCACCGGACACCGCCGCATCATCTCCGCAACTGCCACCGCCTCACCATCTGGTGTGTACACTACCTCACCCGACATTGCTATCACGATCTGTTGTTTTCTCGCCCACTCAAACCAAGCGATTGCACCAGACTTCGCCTGCTGTACCTCCGGCTTCCTACCTTCCTTGCAAGCCGCAACGAATACAGCTTCCGGTGACTTGATTCCTTTCCAAGTCCGTATCGCCTCCTTCAAGTAAGCGATCGCTCCCGGCACATTCTCCCAACACCGCCTCACTGTACGCTGAATCTGTGCATTGAGCCGAAACTGTGGGGTACAAGGAATCTGCCTTAACTGCTGCAATACTTCCTGAACCTTTTGGTTGGTGGGCTGTATTGATTTTTCTACACTCTCAAAAGCGTAGTCATCATCGCCAAAGTCTTCGTCACAAAAATTTGACTCAACCGGGGCGGCGGAAAACTTGTCTTCATGATGATCTGTCTCGGTAGTCGAGTTATCTTGTTCTATATCTTCAACGAAGTGAGCAATTTCGGGTAACTCTGGTTCTACGGTTTGACAAACCCCTTCCTGGTCACAGTCCAAAATCTCGGTTTTCACTTCCTTACTTTTTTTAAGCTCAACAGCAGAGTGTTGTTGTGGCTTTGAAACTTCTGGATGGGATCTGTGGTATTGTTCCCTAGTGAATCTGGAATGTTCAGTTTTGCCTCTGCCGTGTTCAAGCAGCTTATTCAGTACATCGAAGTTTAATTTATACTGCCATGTCCGATCCTGCCCGTTACCTGGATTCTTCTGCTTGGAGATAATACCCATCTCGTCAAGCAGAGCGATCGCACTTCGGATGACATGAAGGCTATGCTCACGCATTAGGTCAGCGTAAATTTTCTTGAGAGGCTGATAAATCCAAGGTGTACGGTGATTCTTCATCTTCCACTTTGTCCAGTGCCGAAAAGGGGTCATGACGAAGTACGTGTAAAATGGGACATGTTGTAAAGTTTTGTAAAGAATTATTCTTACAGCAGTCAGTTACACGAAAACGAACGTTGCCACCTCATCCAAAGTCAAACTTAAAGAGTATTGTAGGTGTGGATTTAGGAATAAAGAGTTTAGCTACTTTGTCAACAGGAGAAGTAATCGAAGGAGCTAAATCTTATAAAAGGTACGAAAGTAAATTAAGCAGACTACAATGTTTAAATAGACGTAAGGTTATTGGGTCAAATAACTGGAAGAAAATTCAATTAAAAATTGCTAGGTTACACAGAAAAATTGCTAATATCCGTAAAGATACACTACACAAACTTACAACACTGTTAGCCAAAAACCACGGAACAGTAGTAATTGAAGACCTCAACATTAAAGGGATGTTAGCTAATCGTAAACTGGCTAAAGCAGTTTTAGATATGGGCTTTTATGAATTACGTCGGCAACTAACTTACAAATGCAAGCTCTATGGCTCAAAACTTGTAGTAGTTGACAGATGGTTTCCTAGTTCTAAGACTTGTTCTCACTGTGGCACTAAAAAAGAAACTCTGCTGCTAAGGCAAAGAGTGTTTGAGTGTAAATATTGCGGTTTTACCTCTGATAGAGATTTAAACGCCGCAATCAATTTGTCTAAAGCTGTCAGTTAGACAGTATTAGCCTGTGGACTGGTTGAAGCCGACTTCTCCAGAATGAAACAGGAAATAAACAAAGCCTAAAACAATTTAATAAAGATAATTTATCTATTTATAGATAGTTTTAGGCAGGAGTTATGTAACGGATGAAATGTCCACGCTTTATTAAGATATTGATAATAGTTTAGCTATTAAAAATTCTACTATTACCAAATAGTCTGTATATAAGCATAACTATTGAAGCCGTAACTTCTTAATATTGGCTCTCACTAATTAGTAATTCCATAGTAAATTTGAAAGGCTTCGATAGCTTCTTGGGTTTGTTTTCCCCAAACCCCATCTAATGGGCCATTATAGAAACCTTTAACATTCAGCCATTTTTGCAACTCAAGTATTTTATTGTTATATCTACGAGGAGCAATCTCAATATCATTAAAAAGTTTGTTAGCTAAATTTTGAGAATTCTCTAAACCTTGTAGGCTAATGTCCCCCCCAAGCAAATGTAGAGTTTCTGAAGGGTTAGATGGCAAACCACCTCGTCCAATAACAGTAAATTCACTTTGTTTGTAGGCTGTTATTTCTTTAGGACTCTTATAGGTTTGGGAAAATTTTGTACTAGTGTCAACTAATTCTCTAGATACTAGGGCAGAACGTCTTCCTGAAGACCGAGATCCTGCGCTAGATATTACAGTGGAACGTCTTGATGAACGCCGAGGTTTTGCTCTAGATATTGCGGCGGAATTTCTTGCTGAACTTGATGAACGCATGAAATTTGTTGATGAAAGCCGACGCCGAGGTCGTGTTTTAAAGACACGAATTTGTCTCTGTATGCCTAATTCTAAACTTGGAGTGATATCACTTGGATTTGTAAATTTGGAACGTGCTTGAATGCTAGAAATATCTTGAGGTGTGATGCTAATGTTACCATCTTCGCTAGCCAAAAGTTCCTCCGGTGGAGGTAAAGTATTAATCTCAGTTATGATGTTACTTCTGAGTACAAAAAGTTGCTTAGTATCAATCCAAAGATCTCCTCCATTACCTTGAGCAAATGGGGCAGCAAAAATTTTTCTGTTAGTGCTTAAGAGGTTTAAGTTTCCATTTATAACATCAATTTTGTCCCTAACATAAATTTCTCTGGGATTAACCCTAGTAATATTAATAATACTACCGTTACGAAGTACCAAATTCCCACCTTCCAACATACTATCATTCAGTTGAGTGCTATTGGTCAACACCAGAGTTGGTATTTTGTTAATAGTTATGTTATCAGAAGTGCCTACATTTGTTAACAATCTGTTTAACAGCCCTTGACAGATTTTACCATTTGTAGGTATTCCTGTAGCTTTTTGGAATTTCAATACGGAGGCTTCAGTTAAATAGCCAAAATATCCTGTTGGCTCACCATTAAAAAATCCTAATTTTTTCAACTGATTTTGAAGGTTAATTACTGCTGCTCCACTGTTACCAAGCTGTAATATATTTCTCTCACCACATCCCTTATCTAAAACAATTAAATTTTCATTATTTCTACTCCTATTAGCAGAGAAGTTTTTATATATCAATAATGGATATTTTAATCCATATATATTTATTTGGTCATTATGATTATTATTTTTGGGTGGTTCTATATTCAAAGCTGTTAATTTTGCTTTATCTGCCAGAGCTACTCCAACCATAGTATTAATATCAGGAGAATTTGTAACTGCTTTTTTCTCCCCATTACTCGTAACAATACCTGTTGTTTCTGAAGTGTAATACTGCTGATAAGACTGAACGGCTAAACTGTTTCTACCTTCATTAGGTGTACTATGTACTATAGCGTGCAGTTGCTTTAGATCAGCAACAGCCTCTTTAAGCTTATTTTGAGTTTTTGTATATTCAATTTTAAGTGCCTGATACTTCTGTGCTTCTTTTTCTAATTCCTTATTTTTTTTATTAATTGCTAAAGATGTTGTCTCCAGTTCTGCTTTAGTATCTATAAGATGTTTTTTCGCAATTTGAATTTGCTTTTCTGCTACTTTTTGTCTTGTTTCAGCTAGTCTAATTTTCTCAGATGCTATGTTATTATTTTTTTCAAGGTTGGTTTGTTTTCTCTTGATATTTTCTAATTCTAAATTTTTTTGATTAACTTGTTGAGTAACTTGTTGACGTTCTTTTTCGGCGTGAGATAATTTTTGATTAGCTTGTTGAGTTTCTATGTGTGCTAATTTTTCTTTTTGTAGTGCTTTATTCAAATTTGTGCTTGTAAATATTAATAGCATCACTGCTACCGACGAAATCACAGCTAATCCAGTAAATCCTTTACGGATTGTTTGTTTAGCTTGATGTTGGGCTTCTGCTAATATCTGATTTGCTTTTTCTGCTGCTTCTAAAGCAAGCTTAACCTCTTGTTTTTCTAATTCTTGGCTTGCTGATAAAAACTGATAATCTTCGTTACTCAAGCTTTTACCTGATGCCCACGTTAAAGCTTCTTGTAGTGCTTGTCCTCGTAGTAATCTTGATTGATCTTGATAAGAAGAAACAATCCAAGCGTTTATAGCTTCAGCATAGGGACGCAGAGTAGCAAGTTCTCCGTCTACCCAATTTGAGGTAAAAATTGAAGCATATATGCGATTATAAACTTTTAACTTGCCTTGTTCTTTGACAACTAAGCCTGAAAGTTGAAGTTCTTTTTGAGCAGGACTATTATCAGCTAATATTTCTCCTTGTTGAAGAATTTTTTGATAAAGTCCTAGTAGCCGACCAGCACGTTGCTTACTTCTAATAATACGGTCACGAATAGTTCTTAGATGTTCTGGGTTATCCTGGGCTTCCCAATTTTCAAGCAAGCGTAATTTTATTAGTTGTTCTACCCACTCTAACTCTTGTACAACAGGAAGGGAAAATTCATAAGTATAAATAATCTGACAGAGCTTTTGGGTTAAAAATGGTTGGCCGCCTGTCCAGGTTAATATTTGTCTTAAAACCGCTTGTGGGTTGCTAACTTTATCTGTTAATCCTGCTGCTAAAGTTTGAGTTTCATATAAGTTAAAACCACTTAACTCAATAGCTCTCCCAATATTGAAAGGTGTGCGAGTTTTATCTTTAATTAAATCAGAAGGAGTAGCAACGCCTAGTAAAACAAAGGAAAGCCGTCTATATAATGGATTATTAACACGCTGATTATAACAGGCTCGGATAAATGCAAAAAAATCATCTATTGAAAAAGTTAAACTGAGGATGCTATCAATTTCATCAATAAAAATAACAATATTTTCAATAATTTCTACTAACAGTACCTGCTCAATAAACTCGCTTAATTTCTGGACAGATGGTAAGTGTTCGCGTTCGCGCCACCAATTTCGGCGATTGACTCTATCAGATAACTCAAATTTTCTGACTAGCTCGTAAAAAATTCCCATGTACCAACCGTCTGGAGTTACATTTTGGCTACCAATTGTTGTCAAATCAATAGCAGCACATCTAACTCCTTCTCCTTCTAGCCTTTCCATTGTACGGACACGTAGGCTAGATTTACCCATTTGTCGTGAATTTAAGACATAACAAAAATCTCCGTTTTTTAATCCTTTATATAAGTCTTTATCTGCTTGTCGAACAACATAAGTAGGAGCATCAGCCGCTAAACTCCCACCTACTTGATATATATATGTTTGACTTTCCTTCATGGCTCATTTATCTAGTTGTATTGAAGATAATAAATAATTACTCATTGCAAAGATGTTCGCGGAAATATTGAGAATATAAATTACATCGTGATTCGATGGCATTTCCATGCAGTTTTACCAAGCCTAAACTTTGCAACTTAAATATTTGATTTGGTTCTAATTGCACAGAATTAGCTGTATTCACTATTTTTTTCATCGCTACAGCTAATTCTGGATATTGTTTAAGATTGTATAAGTGTCCCCGTAAATGGTCATTATAAATACCTGACTCTGTATCAGCCTCCTGTAAGAGCTTTACAAGACTGATTTTCTGGGTATTTAAATAATAAATTGCTCGTTGCACTAAATAGGGATGCCCCCCTACTAAGTCCATTAATTCTAAAATTTGTGATGTATCTAAATTAAGTCCTTGTCGTCTTGATAACTCTTGTATTTGCTCACTTGTAAACTCTGGTAGTTCTATGCCTAGTCCAACATTAAATGGTGAACGATTAATATTTAATGGAATGTATGCTTCTGTCGAGTGTGCCAAAATTAATCGTAGCTTTCGCCACATCTGGCGGCTTTTTGCTTCCTCATGCCACGCTCTGAGCATACCTAAAAAGTCTTCAGCTATTTCGCTATAAGAAAAAATTCGATCTACTTCATCTAAGCATAAAACCAATGGTCTATCTATTTGGGCTAACAAGTGTTCCTCAAAGTACAGCGTACAGTTATAATTGCTTCCTAATCCCTTCTCCCAGTAATCATCAAGTTGGGGTGATAGTTTCAGCTGTCGGCAAACAACAATACAGAACCAGCGTAAAAATTCATCTAAATTCTTTAAGACTGTCCCATCTGCCAGGAGCAAGCTCAAACGTACTGTTATGTAATTTTGCTTCTGTGCCTGATGAATAATATTGTTTATCAGCCAAGTTTTACCCATTCGCTTAGAAGCTTTGATTCTCAGCAAAGAACCAGGTTGCACAATTGTTTCATAACAATGAGATTCAATGGGAGGACGCTCTATATAATTAGAGGTTTTTATTTCTGACTCTTCCTGGAAAAGAGTAATAGGAGCTTGTTCTGTTTCCAAATCTAAAGTTTGGAAAGAATCATTAGCATTATGAACTTCAAAATCAGCTATCCTATCTAGCTCAAGCCCTAGTTTCTGACAAATTTCATAAAAATTTAGATAATCAACGGGTCGGCCATTGAGAAAATTACTTATTGTAGCCAAGGATAACTGCAAGTTCTCCGCTAAATCTTTTTGGCGAGGAAAACCACTCCGCTTGACAGCTAATTTGACCTGTTCAATATGCTGTTGACAAACTTTGATTGATCTGGACATGGCTCTTAATTGAGCAGAACTGTTCAAATCATAATATTTTTCCCTATTCTAGGACGATAAGTTAGTTATAACTTAGTCATAAGTCAGTTATCAGTTGTATGTAAGCTAAAACTCAGTTCAACTTTATATTTTCTCAACTTTGAACTAAAGCAGCTAGTAGCTTTAATAAAATTGTTGTCGTGGAAAGACAGACAGATGAAAGCAATCTTCAGAAAAACTAATAGGTCTACTTCTGTAGTGCTTAATCAACAAGAGAAAGTTGAGCAAGAACTTCCCTCACATGGTCAAGATTTAAACGTGATTAATTCCAACAGTATTCATCAAGAGCGTCTTCGTCAAGCCCATGTTAGTTTTAACCTTGCTTTTGGATTAACAGCTGCAAGTGGGCTTATTAGCTTTGTAGGTGTTATTCTGCTATTTTCAGGCAATGTATCCGTAGGAACAGTTACAGCAGTCGGAGCAGTTACAGCTGGAACTGTTAGTGGCTCATGCCTTAGACTTGCTAAGGATGCAAATAACAGGCTGAATGACACAGCAAAAGCCTTAGATAACGAGGAAGATGAGTCATAGTAGTACGAGATCAGTGCCTTTCCGATTCATCTTCATTCCATCCATTCCGGTGAAGATGGAGAAGAAAGATCCGAACCTGCCTTTGACGCAGACGGTTCTCCGGTTATCTCCCAAGAAGCTGTGGCTTTGAGAGATGCACTGATTGACCGCTTGGCCAGCCTTGACCCCATCCCTGGCGCACTAGAACAACTGCTGTGGCACTTCGGACATAAAGAAGTGGCTGAGGTGACTGGTCGCAGCAAGCGAGTTCTATTGGACGAATCAGGACGTTTGTTTGTAGAATCTCGTGGTAGTGGGGCGAATATTGCTGAAACTGCGGCATTTATGAATGGGGATAAACAAATCCTCATCTTCTCTGATGCTGGCGGTACTGCTCGAAGCTATCACGCTGACTTAAACGCACAAAATCGACAGCGGCGATCGCATTACCTTTTAGAAGCTGGTTGGAGAGCCGATAATTCTATTCAAGGGCTTGGGAGATCGCACCGTACAAACCAAGCGTCTGCACCAATCTTTAAACCTGTAACCACCAATGTCAGGGGTGAGCGCAGATTCATCTCGACTATTGCTCGACGGCTGGACAGTCTCGGCGCACTTACTCGTGGCCAACGCCAAACTGGTGGTAATGGTATATTTCTGGAAAAGGATAACCTAGAATCGAATTATGCCGAACGAGCTTTGTACGAGCTATTCAGACAAATATACCAAGGTCGGTTTTTTGAAGTTTCACTAGGGACTTTTGAAGCAATAACTGGACTATCGCTGACTTCTCACGAAGGCGGTATGAAAACTGATCTTCCACCCCTGCGTCAATTCCTCAACCGCTTGCTGGCTCTTTCCATTGATATGCAAAACATCATTTTCGAGCGTTTTGAGTTGTTGCTCTCTCAGCAGATTGAAGCAGCGATCGCGGCTGGTGTTTACGAGATGGGTGTAGAAACACTTCGGGCTGAACGGTTTAACATCGAAAGCTGTGAGCCAGTTTATACACATCCTCCTTCTGGTAGTATGACCAATTACTTGAAAGTAGAACGCACCCAGAAGAACAACATCAAAACTGCTGACGAGATGGTTGAGTTTGCTACCCAGTACCAGGGACAGCTAATGAGACATCTCCGAAAACACTCAAAGCCTTTGTATGGCTAAGCTATAGTCCGTAAATGCAATCATCCTAAATTAGCTAGTCTGTACGATACCCCTCTTCTGTCACTTTCCGGAATAAGCAAGTAGTTGAGGAACGAAATCATCCAG
>NZ_JAVRBM010000075.1:0-44899 GCF_034531255.1 Nostoc sp. ChiQUE01b
CTGTAAGAGCTTCTGCCTTCGCGTTTCCGTGTTTTGCGCAGTCTGTAGCAACTTCCGTCTTCTCTGTAAGAGCTTCTGCCTTCGCGTTTCCGTGTTTTGCGCAGCCTGTAGCAACTTCTGCTTTGACAATACGCTTGGGTTAAGGATTATTGGTGTAGATAATTAGTCGTTCAAGACACGATAAATCAAGACGCGATAAATTGCATCTCTACATCTGGATTTTGGGCTATTCCTGATACACATTTACTTGCACTGTAAGATTTAATCGGATAATCTGAGCAATCGAGATTGTTTTTCAAAAAAACCAATGAACAAATTCATACTGAGTTTGCTTTCTTCTCCTGTGCTGATTAGCTCTCTTCTCTCTATGGGAGTAATGCTAAATCACGCACAAGCTATGGAACCAGAACCAGGAGCCAAAACCACAGACCGTCTATCTTGTATACGCAATAAACATAAAGTGGGTTTAGTATGTGCTAGGGCTTCTGTATTAGCTCAAATTCCTAACTATCAGCGTGAAATAGAGTTTTCTCAAGAAGATGCTCCCATGCTGGAGTTCAATGATGAAGAAAGCAATGTGGCAATCGACTTATTTGGCTGTGATTGTCCTGCTTGTATAAATTCTTTACGTCAGATGCGCGGGGCGACACCTTTGGTATATTAGACGCGATAAATCGCGTCTCTATATTAGACGCGATAAATCGCGTCTCTACATTAGACGCGATAAATCGCGTCTCTACATCAGGGTTTTGGGTTTATATTAACTGTATTGGTTTATAAACAACATCCGCAAACTTTTACTTTTCTAAGGACATAAGATTGTTATGCCCTGACTGCGTGTTTGATTCAAAATCAAACTAACTTAAGTTGCTAGTTAATGCTCCTAACTGATGATTAGCTCGATTTTTCGACTCGCAAACCAAAGTATGTCAAAACTAGTTCGGTTGAGCCATTATTGACAACTTCGTGTATTTCTCCCGGTTCGATGGCTACGCAGTTTCCCGGAAGCAGGGGGTATTCTGTACCATCAATATGAATTATTCCCGAACCAGCTTCTACAAAGAATACCTCGCACATATCTTGATGCGCATGTGCTGGTGCGGTTTGTCCAGGAGCAAAACGTGCTTGAGAAAAGTTAGTTAGGTGAGGTAAATCGCCGAAGCGTAACATCACCTTTTTCTTGATTTCGGCATTGTGAGAAACCGATTCTTCAGGCAAGTCTTTAAGGGAAGTGGTAATCATTCGGGTCTTAAATCGTTAGATAATTCCACAATACCCCTAGACCCATCAATCCTGACTCGTTGACCATCTTGCAAGAGCCATGTAGCACCCCGAACATCCATCACTGCGGGAATTCCATACTCACGAGCAACGATCGCACCGTGAGAAAGCCTTCCACCAGCTTCGGCAATTAATCCTCCAGCCTTTAATAACAAAGGGGCCCAGCCGGAGTCTGTATAAGGTACTACCAGGATCGTATCTCGATCGATGTCTGGAATGTCTTGTAAATTTCGCAACACCTTCACTCTACCTTCGGCTTGCCCATGACTGGCTCCAATACCTTGTAAAATTTGGTCAGAGTAGAGTTCAGAGGGAGCTAAGGGGTGAGGAGGTGTATTGCCGTAGACTAAAACAGGTATTTGAATAATCTCGCTATCTTGGAGGAATTGCGATCGCCTAAATTCCACTAACTTATCTAACTGCTCTATTAAGCTGGAATCTTCATCGCCAATTAGACGCCGCACTTCATCAAAGTTGAGAAAAAAGATATCGCCTGTTTGCCTGAGTAAGCCAGACTTTAACCAAATCTTCTCTAAAGCTACAAAACTCCAACGCAATTCAGCTAAAAGCCGGGAATAAACTTCGGTGACTCGTCCTTTGATATCCACGCGCCGTTGGACAAAAGAGCGTTTGCGCTTACTGGCAAAGATACTATTAATCGCGTCTTTAGCACCTGCTTGTGGTTCGTTCCCCTGCATTAACTGGACAAACATCTGCTTAATCATCTGGGGATTTTCCCGCCAAGTGGGAACGGAGATATCGGTTCCCACCTCACTTAAGTAGCCGTAATCTTGAAGTAATTCGTTAAATTCTTGGAGGATCTTCTCTCCTTCGGGGGTTTGCTTTAATTGTTCAAATACTTGCTGTGGCTCAAATTCAACTAATACCTGTTTGGCATCTGTAGCGATTGCACTGAGCGATCGCAATGCCGCTACCTCTGGGGTGACGCTATGATCAATTTGTCCATCTTTTACCCGAAAAATCGCCTGTCTTAGGGCAGCACTCAAGGGAGCTAAAATGCTGTAATACGTTCCATGACGCAGCAACTCCAGAATAAAATCAATTCTTGCCAACAACTGGGGTGCTTCCAAGTTATCTATATCTTCCTGCGCCAACTGCGACAACCCAGGAATGAACCGTTTGTGATAATCCTGCTTGAAGTCCTTTTCTAAACTTAATTCCCGCTTCAGCAACTTTCCTAGTCCTGGCAAATTTTCCCAAGTTGACTGCAAGGATGGTTTACTTAATTTAGCTCCTCTAGTTAAAAATTCCAGACTTTCCGGCGGCAGTCCCATACGGATAAAAATATCTCCTAAGAGGGAAGCATTAAAGTAAGCTCTGGAATAGTGCAGAGTTGCTGTTTTTGTGAAATCTAACCCCAAAGTGCGATCGCCTAAAACTATAGTAAAAAATTCTCCCCAAACTCCACAAGTTAAGGGACGATTAATTGACCATGTTAAGGGGTGAATTACTCCGGGAATTACTTCAGCAGCGATTTTGCGTGTCCAGATGGGTAGTAAAGTGGTGATTGGTCGAGATTGCAATACCCAAAGCGTTTGACCATCATAACTCCACTCGATATCTTGAGGAGTGCCATGATAACGTTTTTCGAGTCGGTAAGCTAAGTAAGCAACTTGTTTGATTAATGATTGTGGTACTCGTCCTTGACCTTCTAATTGTACAGAGTAAGAATTTTCTGTTTCAACAACAAAAGCGCGATATTGTTCTGGTGTGACTTTTCCCGAAACGACTTGCGTCGGGCTACCTGGAAGGGCTTCAATGATGATCGCATCGCCTTGTTGGGTAATGGGATCGCGGCTAAAAGCAACGCCAGAATATACACTCTGGACTTGTTGTTGAATTAATACAGCCATTGCTGTATCATTTAAACCGCGATCGCGCCGATATTGGACAGCGTAAGGATGATTGTAGGAAGCTTGAACTTGGGCGATCGCTGACTGTAATGCCTCTGGACTAGTAACATTGACAACTGTTTCATACTGTCCTGCCGCAGAAGCGTATTCTGAATCTTCTCCAATAGCGGAGGAACGTACCACCAAGGGGGATAATTCTGATGGCTGGAGAAATTCTGTTAACAGTTCAGGATCGTCGATGGGGGCTAGTACCCATCCCTTCGGCACTGGATAGCCCCAGCGCTTAATTTGAGATAATGTTGCCGCCTTTTCTCCGACTATGGCAGCATTCAACTCTTCATCTAGAGAAACCATAGCGCGTTGGCGTAGCCCGTCGTAGACATCGCCGCGTAAAAATTCCAACATCGCTTGCGATTCTGTTTGTGCCTCTTGGGCTGGCAGTTTCAGATCATCAGGAATTTTGGTGTAAATCCAACCCATTAAACCAGCTAAGGCCACAGCAGCAAATATTCTGGGAATATCGCTCAGGTGCAGAAGTGCCACAAACAAAGGAAAAAGCAGTAAAACCCCAAATTTGACTACCTTTCTTGATTGCAGAATTGTAAAACTAATACCTGCAAAGAAAGATACAAATATCGCTACTAATGGATCGTGTACGACAAATCCCCAGACAACATTTGTCGTACCTGCTCCTCTGCCTATCCAGTATCTACCAATTACCAGAGCGATCAGGGCAACCAATTCCCAAAACGATCCATCTGGGAAGAAAATGCGGGTGAGTAAGACTGCCGCAACACCTTTAAAAGCTTCTGACAACACTGCCAGAATTCCGACAATTTTACCGCCATGATAAAAGGCAGCTGATACACTAATGTTTCCTGTACCAACTTGTGATAACTGCTTCCGCTTCAATGCGTAAGTTATCCATGAAATCAGGGGTAATCCGCCCAAAAGGGGGCAGATAATTAAAATAACGAAAACACCCCAAGGTTCAAACATTCTGGAATTTGGATTTTAGATTTAAATTTTCCATCTAAAACCTCAAATCTAAAATCTAAAGTTTTGCTGAAATTTTTGATGGTTATAAGGGGGCTTTTAATAAAAAGAATTCAGGAGTCAGGAGTCAGGAGTCAGAATGATGGCTAGGGGATGAATACGGGAGTTTAAAAACAATCCAAATTATAGATTTTAGAAGTCTACAATTAGCTAGTGGTTTGAATCCCCCAAGGAAAAGCATTCTAAATTCTGGATTCTGGATTCTGGATTCTTCTTTAATTATTAGTTGCTAAATGGACACTTGGCTAAGACGGAAACCGTTTAAGACAAGTGTCCTTCTAGACTACTAATGGTTTTAGTTTAGCGCATAGGCAGCTTGTAGGGCCCAGATGACGAGAGCAGCGATCGATCCCAGAAGCAACACGGTAGAGATAGTGACTACTTTTGGGGAATCTGCTCCCTTAAATTTCATAATTCCGCGATTTAAGTCGGACACAGCTTTGTAATCCTCTCTTTTTGGGGCATGAAATATTTGTCCGTTTTGATTGTAGTCCTTCTCTTTGCGGATGATGTTAAATTCACTTTAAAAATTTAGAAGTGAAGAGTGGGGAGTGGGGAGTGGGGAGTAGGGCAGAGGGGCAGAGGGACAGAGGGGCAGAGGGTAAAGAACTTGTACAAGAACTCTCCCCTGCTCCCTTGCTCCCCACTCCCCACTTCCTACTCCCCACTCCCTACTATCATTGAAAAGCAACTCAGTATAAGAGGGTGTGAGTAGGTGAAAATAGCACTGAGCGTAGTTTTGGCGGTGGTTGTGGGATTGTTTGTGGTAATCGAGATCGGACTGCGATCGCTGTTTGGTTTTGGTAATCCCCTGATTTATATTGGCGATGAGCAAATTGGTTATTTGTTAGCTCCGAACCAGCGTACCCGTCGTTTTGGGAATCGTATTGAAATTAATGAATATTCTATGCGAGGTAGTCCGATCAAAAAGCTACCTGTACCTACTGGGCTGCGAATTCTCCTTTTAGGTGATTCTATTGCTAATGGTGGCTGGTGGACTGATCAGACTAATACAATATCTAGTTTGATGATGCGTTCTCTACCATTATCTACTACTAGTAATTATCAAGAAGTAGAAGTGTTAAATGCTTCAGCAAATTCTTGGGGGCCAAGGAATGAATTAGCTTATTTAGAGAAGTTTGGCACTTTTAACGCGCAAGCAGTGGTGTTATTAATTAATACCGATGATTTGTTTGCAACTCCTCCTACTTCTTTACCAGTAGGGCGCGATCGCAATTATCCCGATCGTAAACCTCCCCTGGCATTAGTGGAAGTGTGGCAGCGTTATATCGTCAAGCAAAAGCCAATTCCAGAACTACAAGCCGTACAAAATGAACCAGGCGATCGCGTGGGGATTAATCTGGAGGCGATCGCTAAAATTCAAGCCTTGACTCGCCAATCCAACAGCAAATTTCTGCTGGTGATGACTCCCTTACTACGAGAAATTGGTAAACCAGGCCCCCGCGATTACGAAATTAAAGCACGTCAGCGCTTGAGCGATTTTACCAAAGCACAGCAAATTCACTATATAGATTTTTTACCGAATTTCAACTCAACTACCAACCCGCAAGGTTTGTTTCACGATCACATTCACCTCAACTTGCAAGGTAATAAATTTGTCAGTGAAGTTATGGAGCGATCGCTTTTGGAAATACTGGGAGATTCATCACTTCGTCACTAATATTCGCGTTTTAGCTAGATTTTTGAGTATCTCTAACCAAATTATTTAACTCTTCCTGCATTTGATTTTGAACTATTTCATAACAAGTATTCACATAGTTACGATCTCTAGCTGCATCTTGACCATATCTTTCAAAAGTAATTGGCTGACAGACACGAGTGTGAATCTGCACAGGTAGAGGAATATTTGGCAGAGGGCCAATAGACAAGCCCCAAGGCAAACCTAAGTAAATTGGGAAAACACCAGGGTCTATTTGATATAACCACGGCAATCCCCACTGATGCAATTGTTTGACTAAATCATAGCAATCACATAAAACTATCAAGCTATCATGAGCGCCTACCGAGATTACAGGAATAATCGGAACTTCTTGTTTTAAAGCCAGCTTGACAAAGCCCTGATGACCGGCAAAATGAATTTTATGGCGTTGGCTATGAGGACGAAACATATCATATTGTCCTCCAGGATATACCAGAACGCTAGCACCTCGATCAAAAGCTGCACTAGCCATTTTGGGATGTGCAACAATTGCTCCGACTTTCTGGGCTAATCCTGCTATTTCTGGACTCACTTTCCAAGCAAAAGGGTGCATTAGACCATACACTAAACGCTCGGTTCCAAATCTAGAAAACCAATCGTACATCATCATTATTAAATCTGGAGAAGCCATTCCCCCATTATGAGAGCCAACCAGTAGTACTTTCCCTGTTGTTGGTATGTGATGCCATCCATCAGTTTTTACTTGAAAGTAATAACGGTAAAACCATTCCCATACAGGCATCAGTAATTCAATAAACTGAGCATCTCGCTGTATTAATGACTGATGAATCTTTTTCGAGAATTCTAATGTTAAAGTATTGTCAGCGCTGACAGAAATTTTCTCTACCTGTTTTGGAAATTCCATAATTAGTCGCCCATCTTCCATCACTTATCTATTTTGACCGCTGCATAACGGTGCAGCGGCGGCACAGTTGGAGAAAGTATACAGTCAGGTGTCCAAGGAGACTAACCCAATTAATTGGGTGTTTCCAGAATGGCACTACATTGATGTGAAGCTTTCAACCCAGTGAGAAGAAATTGTGGAAGCTTTCTACTGACCGTCGCTACATCACTTTTAGCGATGGATTCAAAGCAGGAACTTTCAAGCTCTGGGGAACCCGTGACTTGCATTTTTACCAACTCAAGCAGTTCAAAAGAGTCCGAGTTGTGCGTCGTGCCGATGGGTACTATGCACAGTTTTGTATTGACCAAGAGCGAATAGAAAGACGAGAACCAACGGGTAAAACTATTGGCTTGGATGTTGGATTGAACTACTTTTTGACTGATAGCGAAGGTAATCAAGTTGAGAATCCACGCCATCTCCGTAAAAGCGAGAAGTCTTTGAAGCGGTTGCAACGTCGTTTTTCCAAGACTAAAAAAGGTTCTAAGAATAGAGCCAAGTTTAGAAACAAGCTTGCGAGTCTCCACCTCAAAGTAAGTAGGCAACGTAAAGACTTCGCCGTGAAATTGGCGAGGTACGTAGTCCAATCTAACGACTTGGTAGCCTATGAGGATTTGAAGGTGCGAAACATGGTAAGGAATAGACACCTTGCTAAGTCGATACATGAAGCAGCTTGGACGCAGTTTAGACAATGGGTTGAATATTTTGGCAAGGTTTTTGGGGTTGCCACAGTTGCCGTACCACCTCATGGAACTAGCCAAAATTGCTCTAATTGTGGTGAGGTTGTCAAAAAATCTCTTAGCAACAGAACTCATATTTGCCATCATTGCGGACATACCCAAGACCGTGACCATAACGCTGCAAGAAACATACTTGAGATAGGACTCCGTACCGTGGGGCACACGGGAACGTCAATCGCCTCTGGAGACATCGACCTCTGTTTGGGTGGAGAAATCCCTCTAAATAAGCCGAGTCGCAGAAAGAGGAAACCCAAGGAGCGATCTTTGGAATCCCCGTCTCTTTAGAGCGGGGAGGATGTCAAGAATCTTTCAAAGTTTTGCGTCTAACCAGTGCTAGGTTGATATTATCCTACTTCTCGGTAAATGCAAGCTGAAACTTTCTAGCTCCTGATTGCTTAAAAAATATGCTGCACAAGGGTTATACTTTGCGCTCAAATACAAGCCCGAATTTTCTGACTTCTGATTTGTGCTTAAAACCTATGGAGCAAAAAAAGCACGCCATGCTGGAATTGAGTTGAGTCAATAGGTAAAGGAAGACTGTTCGCAAATGTCTGAAAATCGTTTGTCTTCGGGAATTTCAGGTTTAGACGAAATTCTCTATGGCGGTTATGTTTCGGGTCGCGCCTACTTAATCCGGGGTGGGCCGGGAGCTGGTAAAACAACACTGGGAATGCATTTCTTAACAACAGGGGCGGCAAATGGCGAACAGGTCTTGTTCATTACGCTAACAGAAACCGTCAGACAACTGAAGCGAACTGCCGAAGAACTAGGATTTAATCTTGAAGGTGTCACTTTTCTTGACCTTAGCCCCACACCCGAATTTTTCGCCCAAGTTCAGACTTACGATATTTTCTCACCAGCAGAGGTGGAACGCGAACCTACAACCCGCCGCATTGTAGAGCAAGTAGAAGTTCTCAAACCACAACGCATTTTTATTGATTCGATGACGCAGTTTCGTTACCTGGCGAGTGATACGTTTCAGTTTCGCAAACAAGTGTTGTCATTTCTGAGATTTTTAGTAGAGCAAAGTACAACTGTTCTATTTACCTCAGAAAGCAGTCAAGAAGCGCCCGATGATGATTTACAGTTCATGAGTGATGGAGTAATCAATCTGGACTTTAGCAATAATGAGCGCACACTCTGTATTTCTAAGTTTCGGGGGAGTGACTTTCAAGATGGACATCATGCAATCCGCTTAACCAGAACGGGAATGCAGCTGTTCCCTCGGTTAGTACTCCAAGATTATGGACAAGATTTTAATACTGAAGTAGTTTCCTCTGGCATCCCCGAAATCGACGAGTTGCTGCACGGTGGGATTGAGCGCAGCACGATTACTATTATCAGCGGCCCTAGCGGCGTTGGTAAAAGCACATTGGGACTTCAGTTTATGAAAGAAGCCGCCGGACGGGGCGAACGTTCGGTGATTTACACCTTTGAGGAAAGAAAGGAAACGTTGCTGCACCGTGCTGAAGGTATTAACATTGCGGTTGGGGCGATGCAAAATAAGGGGACACTTTCAGTCGTGCAAGTAGAGCCGCTATATTATACACCCGATGAATTTGCTAATCTCGTGCGTGAGGAAGTACAGCAACAACAGGCGCGGATTGTGATGATTGATAGTGTATCCGGCTATCGGCTTTCGGTGCGGGGAAAAGACTTAATTAGCCACCTTCATGCACTGTGTAAGTATTTGCAAAATATGGGTGTTGCTGTGGTGCTAATCAACGAGATTGAAACGATTACAGGAGAATTCCGAGTTACAGAAATTGGAATTAGCTATTTAGCAGACACGATTATATTTCTGCGCTACTTAGAAATGCAAGGCGAACTGCGGCGAACGATTGGCGTTCTCAAGAAGCGGATGACTGATTTTGAGAAAACCCTGCGCGAATTTGAAATTAGTCGCTACGGAATTAAAGTCGGCAAGCCACTCACCCAGCTGCGAGGTGTGTTGACTGGAGTGCCTGAAATGCTTGCAGATGAATTATGATAGTGTACCTTAGATAATTCGTAATACTCGCCTTCGGCGAGAAGCAAGCTACGTAATTCGTAATTGCCTAAAATGCTTGCGGATGAATTGTGATAGTGTACCTATGTTGATTTAGCCAGAGCTAGTGAAAAACCTTTACGGCGGCATTGACGGTGAGCAAGAGAATGAGCAATGAGTCGAATTTTAATTGTTATAGAGCAATCTGAGAATCGTCGCCTGTTATCAGAGTGGCTGAGTATATATTACGAGGTGACGATCGCTGACTCAGTTGTGCATGCAGGAAAAGCCGTACCGCTTTTAGATGAGCCGTTTGACTTATGCATTCTCGACGGCCCAGCACTGGATCACCTCTGGGAATGGGTGCAAGCAAGAAAACACCAAGAACAACCTGTTTTTTTGCCCTTTTTGTTGATTACAATCCGTGCTGACGTGAAACTATTGACACGGCATTTGTGGCAAACTATCGATGAGCTAATTACAAAACCGCTTGAAAAGCTAGAGTTGCATGCACGAGTAGAAATGCTATTGCGATCGCGGTTGCTCTCACTACAGCTTCAGACAGCGCTAGAGCAAGAACGCCAACTCAAAGAACAAAAATCGCGTTTTATCTCAATAGTTTCTCATGAATTTCGCAACCCATTAAATATCATTAATGGTTTCATTCGTGTGCTACAACAGCGCAACTTTCCTAAAGAACAGCGAGATGACTTTTCTCAACGCATACTTGCCGCTGTTAGTCGTATGGTTGCCTTACTGGATGACGTTTTGATTTTGGGAAAATCTGAAGCGAGTAGTCTGGCATCTCATTCCGTTGAACTTGCACTTGAGCCTTTCTGTCGCAAACTGATCGAAGAAATCAAGTTCAGCACAAGCACTAATCACACGATTGATTTCAATTGCGAGGATGAATGTGTCACGGTTGATATGGACGAAGCCTTACTGCGGCACGTTTTGATTAATTTATTATCTAATGCTATCAAATACTCTGCACCCGATAGTACCATTCAAGTGAGGCTGCAATGTCAATCTGAAGCCGTGATATTTCAAGTGCAGGATGAAGGCATCGGCATTCCTCCAGAAGATCAAGAACGACTGTTTGAATCCTTTTATCGTGCTAGTAACGTCGGCAGAATTCCTGGAACTGGATTGGGGCTGATGATTGTTAAACAGGCAGTTGAGCGACATGGCGGAGCTATTACAGTCAACAGCGAAATCAATGTTGGCACAACATTCAGCGTCACCCTGCCTTTGGGCAATGAAATTTCTCGCTCGACTCTAAAGCCTTGAAAAATCATTCTTATCTCATCGTGCGATCGCACAGTGCAATCGTCAACGCTGCCGCAAGTGCCGCTATTGTCCGAACATGGTTCCAGAACGTCCAATTAGTCAGGTATTTAGCCCATAGGTTCGCGCCTTCAATGCTATCCGGTTTGGCGATCGCTAAGGCATCATTCAGTGGCACATTGAATGCGATCGTCACTAGAACGGTGCCAATGAGATAGAGCAAGCTACCGATAAGCAAGTAGGCAGCACCAGGTTGATGCCACTTTAACACCGAGGAAACCGCTAGAAAGATGCAAGCCACAGCCGTTCCGAAGAGTGCCAACATGAACAACGGATTGATCGCGGTGATATTAATGGATTGCATGGCGATAATGCCCTCCTTTGGCTGGAGTCGTGCAAGGGCATTCATCACAAAAGTCGAGAAGGCAAAGAAGACGCCAGCCACCAGCCCACAGCCTAGTGCTGTGAAAAGCGTCAAAGGGAAGCGCAAATTGTCAACAATTACCATAAAGCCTCCTGTTAATTACTGCCTAACGCCTTGTTCGCAGATGGTGTTATGTCACAATACGCTTGGGTTAAGGGTTATTGGTGTAGATGATTGGTTTTGAAAGACGCGATAAATCGCGTCTCTACAATCTGGGTTTTGGGCTTATTCGATTGGACATGATATTATTTTATTTGCTGTTGCTCCCACAACCACTCTTGTTATACCAATTTGAGAAAAAAATGCGACAGATACACACGCCTAAACCCTTGTAATATCTGGCTTTCTTAATTTTGAATTTTGAATGCGTGAATTTTGAATTGGTATTACTTTGTTGCGACGCAAGCAGTTTGTTTTACGAGCGATCGCACTACCTCAACAATGTATTTACAAACTTTTGACACCTACGACCCACAGACTACATTACTGTCAATCTGAAACAAATATCTTAACTGTATAGCTTGGCAAGTCAGTGACTAAACTATCCTCTCCAGATTTCACTTCTTGATTGCTAACCCAATCTCGCCAATACTCAGCAGTTGGGAAACCTGAAATTTTATATTGATTTAGATTTTGGTCGGAGAAATTTACCACGACGACGACATGAGAATTCTGCTCATCCCAACGGGTGTAAGCCAGCACTTTCTCGGCTGCATTTTCGTAGAAAAACTTAATATTGTCACTTTGCAAAGCTGGAGTTTGCTGGCGTAGAGCAATCAGCTTTTGATAATACTCAAATAAATCATGATTTTGGTCGCTTGACAATAAAGACCAATTAATCTTGCGCGGCTTAGTCACATCTTCGCTTTTTTGCTGGTATTCGCCAAACTCTTCTCCCATCCACAGCATCGGTACACCCATCGCTGTGATTAACAGAGCAGCTGCTAATTTGGCTCGTTCAAATGCAGCTGCGTCAAAGATGCTGCAATTGCCTAATTCTCGTAATACACGTTCGCGATCGTGGGTTGCCAAATAATTAATTACATTGGTTGCGATCGCATAACCCTGCTGTTTGGGATCTAAAATCTGTTTGAGTTGTTCTAATTCAAATGATTTCCCACAAATATATGGAATTATAAAGTAGCGAAAACTCTCATGCCAACAAGCATCTAATGGGCCATCTGGCTTGACTACAGTCTTTGTATCGGGAATGTGTTCAGCAATGTTGTAAAACTGTTTGGGTGTAGCATGGTTTTTCGCTTCCTTAGTCAGCCAGTTGAGAAATTCAAAGTTAGCCAATTGCCGCACTGCATCAAAGCGAATTCCATCAATGTGATACTCCTGAATCCAAAATTTTACCACATCGCCGATGTATTCCCATGCAGGTTTAATATTTAAGTTTTTGTCGTAATTATCATAGTTAAACTCTGGCCCCCAGTAATTATCTGGGTCTTCAGGATAATGCTTGTGTTCGTAATACCAGTAATTTCGATCAATTAGTATTAAAGGGCATTCTTCATCTGTGTGATTATAAATTCCATCCATAAAGACGCGAATGCCTCTACCATGACACTCGTCAATCAACCGCTTTAAATCTGCTGTTGAACCGTAACTAGATTCTGTAGCAAAGAAGTGGCGAACTTTATAGCCCCAGTTATAATCACCAGGGTACTCATTAACTGGCATTAATTCAATTGCATTAATTCCCAATTCGCAAAGATAATCTAACTTAGCAATTATCCCTAAATATTTGCCTCGCTCGTTAGAGTCAACTTCATCACCAGTAAAATCGGCAACGTGCATTTCATATATAACTAGTTCCCGGTTATCAGGCAATGGCATTTCATCGTGTTGCCAAATGTAAGTATCAACAATGCGTTGTCCATCTTGAATACGTACTATGCCGTATTTTTCTGTTTCATTAACATCTGTTGCTTTGGGATCAATGATATCTATCCATTCATCAGGTGCAAAATTTGGGCTTTTAGTTTGGATGCGAAATTTATATTGATAAACGCCGTCTTCCAGCTGAATTTTCGTGCGAAAATAACCATCTTCACCTTTGGACATGGGAATTTCTTTCCAATCTGAAAAAGACCCAATTAAAGCTGCTCCTTTGTTGCGAGGAGCAAATAATATAAATTCAGTTAAATTTGCCATTTTCACACTTTTAAATTTTAGCTAGTTACAGTCACTAAAATGATTGTCTAATATAAAATAATTTGCTGCTTCTTTCTTAAGTATTATCAATATTTTCCTAATCTGCTGGACTTCAACTAGATATTGCGATCGTTATGATGTTAGGGGTGCAATGACTATCTAAATCATAACTAATTATGCGGACATAATAGTTTTGCTCATTCTTCTCTAGGGTTTCTTTCTCAAAAGCTATTCCATACGTTCTGGGATTAAATGTCTATTTAAAGACAGTAAACGCACTAACTTTTCCTGGCATCACATTACTCTATCTACTGGCTGATTTTAAAATACCTATCCTTAAAAGATGGGTAGTGGGGAGCAGGTAGTGGAAGCAGGGGAGCAGGGAAGGATAATTAATGACAAATGACCAATGACAAATGACCAATGACTATTTACCAATATCTTCATTCCAAAGTTCGGGGTTAGTTTCAATAAACTCACTCATCATTTGTTCGCATTCGTCAAGATTAAGATCAATTACTTCTACACCGTGGGATACCATAAAGTCTTTAGCACCAGGAAAAGTTCTGGATTCTCCAGCAATGACTTTTTTAATGCCAAATTGTACCACTGCCCCAGCGCACAGGTAACACGGCATTAAAGTTGAATAGAGTGTTGTACCTCTATAACTGCCAACTCTTCCAGCATTGCGGAGACAATCGATTTCGGCGTGGGTAACAGGATCTCCGTCTTGTACGCGTTTATTGTGTCCTCTGCCGAGAATTTTGCCATCCTTGACGAGAACAGAACCGATAGGAATTCCACCTTCTTGTCTGCCTTGTTTTGCCTCTTGAATTGCAGCCTGCATAAATTCATCCATTTTTTTCTCCTTAAATATGTCAAAACAACTTGTATTAATGGATCATGATGGCGGTGTAGATGATTATTTAGCAACTATGCTGCTGTTGACAATGGAGCATATTGAACTCCTTGGTGTTGTCGTCACTCCAGCAGATTGCTACGTTCAACCGGCTGTTAGCGCCACACGTAAAATTATAGATTTGATGGGATTTTCTCATATCCCGGTGGCAGAAAGCACTGTGCGCGGGATCAATCCATTTCCTACTCTCTATCGCCGTGATTCGTTTATCGTTGATCATCTCCCCATTCTCAATCAAAGCGAAACTATCACTACGCCATTAGTTGCCGAAACAGGTCAAGATTTCATGATACAGGTGTTACGTGACGCATCAGACCCCGTAACGTTGATGGTAACTGGCCCGTTAACGACGGTTGCAGTGGCTTTGGACAAAGCACCAGATATTGAAGCCAAGATTCAAAAGATTGTGTGGATGGGGGGTGCGTTGAATGTTGGCGGTAATGTGGAAAAAAGTCTGGAAGCAGGACAAGATGGTTCCGCCGAATGGAATGTTTATTGGGATGCTGTTTCAGCAGCGCGGGTATGGCAAACCCAAATTGAAATTATTATGTGTCCTTTAGATTTAACTAACAATGTCCCAGTTACATCGGAGTTAGTATACAAAATGGCACGACAACGCCACTATCCCATCTCTGATTTAGCTGGACAATGTTATGCACTAGTTATTCCCCAAGATTATTATTTTTGGGATGTGTTGGCAACAGCTTATCTAGGACATCCAGAATTTTATCAATTGCGCGAATGGGAAACAGAAATTATCACCACTGGTCTTAGTCAAGGGCGTACTAAAGTAGTTCCTGGTGGTCGGAAAATTTATGCAATGGATAAGGTAGATAAAGAGGCTTTTTATGCTTACATCTTGCAGCAATGGGCAAGATAAAAACTAAAAATTAAACTTAAAAATTAGCTGTGTTGAGAAATTACGACTATAGTTGGTTGCATTGCCTTTTCTTAACTCTGCTTTACTTTATGATGAACAACTACTATGGAATATGAGCAAATTAAGTATGAATTGAAAAACTCCGCTACCTTGAAGCTTTTACGAAGTGATAACGCCGCTCTAATTCTGAGTTTTTTTTACAACCAGTTTAAGGTAACTCAACGCATTTCTATTACTCAAGAAGAGTTAGAAACTAAACTGGGTAACTATCTGGAGTTTCTGCAAGACGTTTATCCAGATTTTGATCCTCGATCGCCTAAACAATATCTCAGCCAATGGTGTGATGACCAGCTTTTGAGGAAAACGTTTAACAGCAGTGATGATCCAGTATTTACACTAACTCCGGCTGCTGAGAAAGCGATCGCGTGGTTAGAAGACCTGAAGCAGCGAGAAGAGTTTGTGGGAACTGAATCTCGCTTCTTGCAGATTTTCTCACTATTAAAGGAAATTCGCGATCGCAGTACAACGGACATTGAGACGCGAATTACTCAACTAGAACAGGATCGCGATCGCATTCAGCAAGAGATTGACCAGATTCGTCAGACAGGAATGGTTGATCCCTACAACCCGACACAACTGCAAGAACGTTTTCGTCTGGCAAACCAAGTCACCACCCAGTTAATCGCAGATTTTAGTGCAGTTGAGCAAAAATTTCGCAATTTAACTCGTACCGTACAAGAAGCGCAACTTCAGCAAGATACTCGCAAAAGAACAGTAATCAGTCGAGTGCTGGATGCAGATCAGGAATTGAAAGATTCTGAGCAAGGGCGCAGTTTCTATGCATTCTGGAATTTCCTCATGTCAACCAGCAACCGACAGGAACTAAAATCTCTGATTCAAAAGATTTATACCCTAGAAGAATTGCAGCCATTAACTCAGGAGTATGGGCTACTGCGTCGGATTGAGCGCATTTTGATTGATAGAGGAGAATACATCGTGCAATCCAATCATCGACTGGCAGAAAAACTACGTCAGATGTTGGATGAACGCAATCTCATGGAAAATCGACGTGTGGCTGAACTGATTACTGAAGTGCAACGCCTTGCTTTACAAGTTGCAACTCTTGCGCCACCAGAGCCAGATTTTTGGGTATTAGAAGGCGAACCAACCGTAAATCTGGTGATGGCACGTCCTTTGCATCCCCTGGAGGAATCAGAAATGCCGACATTCTCAATGGATTTCAGTGATTTACCAGAAGTGATGCTGGATGAGGAAATTACTGCACTTTATCAACAGTTTTATGTGGACGAGGAGACGTTGGTACAACGCATTGAACGAACACTCGAACAGCGAACAGAAATATTGCTGACAGAACTACTCCAACTCTATCCAGTTACACAGGGATTACCAGAGATTGTTGCGTATCTGGCGATCGCCACTCAATCCGATCGCCATTTAATTAATACCAGTACAATTGAAGCGATCGTAATTACAAGCCTGGAGCCAGAAAAGCAGTTCCAGCTGACCTTACCACAAGTTATCTTTCACCGTTAACTGCCCAAACAATGCAACCTCAACCGCCTCTACCCTATGCACACGTCATTCTCAAACTTTTGCGGGGAGCTATTTACAGTGATGATTCACATTGGGAGCAATTGCAAAGTTATTTAACTCCAGTTAAAGAATATTTTGGCAAGATTGGTCTGCAAGTCCGACATTACGAAACTGAAGGATTTGCCTACCTGGAACAACCTGACCCCGATCCGGAAGACCAGAATGAAGCCCTTCCCCGACTAACCGCCCGCCATCCATTGGGTTTTAAAATCACCGTTTTATGCGTATTGCTGCGTGAGCAACTGCGACAATTCGATGCCAGCGACGCTACAGGACGATTGGTTCTTAGTATAGAAAAAATCCGAGATTTGTTACAACCCTACCTACCTGAAGGGAATAATGAGGAAAGATTTCGGCGCGAGGTGGATGGACTGGCGAAGCAGGCGATGGAATTAGGATTCCTAAAACGCCTGTCTGGACAAGATGAAAATTACGAAGTGCGTCCCATCCTCAAAGCCAAAGTTGATGCTGATACCCTCGAACTCCTGAAACAAAAGTTAGCGGCTTATGCAACTCGTCCTGCCGATTGAACAAATGGATGATTTTAATGACAAAGCGCTGGCAGGTTTTTGCCTCCAACGCTTTGAAGTGCTGAATTGGGGAACCTTTGACCAACGCCCTTGGGTACTAGATTTGCAGGGAAATATTGCTTTGCTAACTGGAGCAAACGGCTCAGGAAAATCCACGTTGGTGGATGGATTGCTGACATTACTTGTTGCAAATCAACGCCGCAATTATAACCAAGCTTCCAGCATGACTGGCAAAAAAGAGCGGCATGAGAAAAGCTATGTTCAGGGGGCTTACAGTCACACTCGTGATGAAGAATTTCATCGTTCAAAATCCAAAGTACTGCGAGACAAAGGAAAGCCTTCGGTGTTACTTGGCTATTTTAGCGATCGCCTGAGCAAACAAGATGTGACGCTGGCACAGGTGCTATGGATGGAAGACGGCTCAGTGAAAAAGTTCTTTGTTGTTGCGGATGCCGAGTTAACAATCGCCTCCCATTTCACCCAATTTACTCGGATTGCAGACTTAAAAAAACAACTCAAAGCGCTGGGCGCAGAAACGTTTGATAAATTTGTGGACTATAGTCAGCAGTTTCGCAAACGCTTTGGTTTGGAATCTGAAAAAGCATTAGATTTATTCAATCAAACAGTCAGTATCAAAGAGATTGGTGGATTGAATGATTTTGTTCGCAATCACATGTTAGAGAAAGCGGATGTGCAAACAAAAATCCGTGAGTTGCAAGAAAGTTATGAGAATTTAACTATTTCCCATACTGCAATTCAGAATGCACGAAAACAGTTAGAGGCACTTTTGCCCCTGACAGCAGAAGCAGAAAAATATACAAAACTGAAAAAAGAAGTTGCAAAGTATCAGGAATCTAAAGACGTTGCCCCTGCCTTCTTTGCTAGTAAGAAACTTGATTTGTTAACTCAAGAATTGCAAAAAATTGAACAACATTTGACTCAGTTGCAACATCAACGAGTCGAAAGCGATCGCCGCTTATCAGAACTGCGCGATCAAGAGAAACAGTTATACTCCGCCATAGATAAAGATAGTGATGGGCAACGCTTACAGGAACTAACGCGGGAAATCAAGCAATGCCAGGATGAGGTGAACCGCAAACGCACTCAGGCACAGAATTACGATCGCCTCGCCCAACTCCTGAACCTTACTCAGTACACTGATAGCACCATCTTCTATGCTAACAGAATCCAAGGAGAGGAACTTAAGCGCGAAATTGATACAGCATTACAAAAATTAGAAGCACAACGAGATCAACAAATTACGCTTCGCAGTGACTTGCAAAAACAGCACGCTAAACTCAACGATGAGCTAGAATCGCTTCGCAGCCGCAAGAGCCAGATTCCTAAAAGGAGTCTAGATATCCGCGATCGCCTTGTCCGCGACTTAAACTTAAATGATACCGATCTGCCATTTGTCGGAGAACTCTTGCAAATCCGCAAAGAAGCACAGGAATGGGAAGGTGCGATCGAGCGACTACTCTCAGGGTTTGGTTTATCTGTTCTTGTTCCTGAAGCACACTATCAAGCAGTCAATGCTTATGTAAATCAGACCGATTTGAAGGGACGTTTAGTTTACTATCACGTTACTGCTTCAACTCCCAATCCAACACAACGCGACCTCAAACACCATCACGTTCCCCACAAGTTAGAAATCAAGCAAGATAATGGCAGATTCTCCTATTGGTTACGCGATGAGTTAGTGCGCCAGTTCAATTATGTTTGTTGCGATGAAGAACAGTTCCAGCATGAAATACGCGCAATAACTCGCACTGGGCTGATGAAACATGGCAAAGAACGCCACGAGAAAGACGACCGATTTCGGATTAGCGATCGCAGCCACTACATTCTAGGTTGGAATAATGCCAGCAAGATTAAAGACTTTGAGGCTAAATTGAGTCTAGTTAATCAAGAACTTGCTCAGATTGACAAACAAGTTCAATCGTTGAAGCGTCAGCATAATCAGCGGCTTGAGCAAACATCCTGGCTGCAAAATTTGATGAATTATGGCAACTTCAATGAAATTGATTGGCGATCAACTCAACTGGAATGCCAGAACCTACAGAAACAAAAGCAGCAGCTAGAAGCCAGTTCTGACCATCTCAAGCAGTTAAAAGCGCAACTTGAGTCAACTAAGGAAGAAATTGTCCAAGCCAAAAAACGAGACGAAAGTTTAATAGGAGAAATTCGGACTCTTGAAGATCGACAACGCTACGCCCAAACTGAGCAAAGCCATTGTGAAAATAAACTTCAATCTGTTGCTGCTTCAGCTATTGAGGAATTTGCGACGCGTATGGCGGCAAAACTTAGGCAGTACAAGATGACACTAGATGCGATCGCTCAAGATGAGTCAGAATTGCAAAAACACCTTGATAAAGAACTTCGCCAAAAAGAGCAACAACAGAATGACTCCCGTAGCGCTTTGCAGATGCGAATGCTCAACTTTAAGAATGCTTTTTCTGAAATAACAGTAGAACTGGGAACAACGCTTGATTTTTTAGACGAATATCTGAAGCTAAAAACTCAAATTGAGCATGATGATTTACCTCGTCACGAAGAACGGTTTAAGCGTTTAATGACTGGGAAAGTTATTGAAGCAATTGTAGGATTTAAAGGCCAATTGGAGAAACAAGAAGAAGAAATACAGGAAAATATTGATGAGTTAAATAAATCTTTACGACAAGTTGATTACACAGATTATACCTACATTGAGTTGTGTTATGAACCAAGCCGTAATCGGGAAATTCGAGATTTTAAGCAAGATTTAAACATTTGCTTGGGTGATGTTGCTCACCAAACTGCTGAAGACAACGAGCAACGTTTTCACAATATTCGAACTCGTCTCATTGAAAGGTTCCAATCACAGGAGCAGCGTTGGACAAACTTAGTAACAGATGTCCGAAATTGGCTAGATTTTTCAGTAATTGAACGCTATCGTTCAGACAATATCGAAAAAGAACATCACACCGACTCATCAGGAAAGTCTGGTGGGCAGAAAGTTAAATTAGCATACACTATTCTGGCATCAGCGATCGCTTATCAGTTTGGCTTAAATCAAGACACTACAAAAAATAAATCCTTCCGGTTTGTTGTCATTGATGAAGCATTTAGTAAATCAGATGATAAAAATGCTCGTTATGCAATGGAATTATTTAAGAACTTAAATTTACAGTTATTAGTAGTTACTCCTATGGATAAAATTCATGTAGTTGAACACTATATCTCTAGTTTCCATCTCATACATAACAACACTGAGGGTAGCTATTCTGGTATTATTTCGGGAACTGGAATAGAAGAAGTTCGAGAAAAGGTAAAAGGATCATTGAGAACCTGAAATATTTATGATTACTCCTTCTGAAATCATACACAAAGCTGAACGACTTTATCCTTATTTTCTAAGTTCTGTTATTAGAGGAGATAAATTTTTTCCCATCGATAATTTACCAATTGGTTCTCGCCCTAAAGATTATCTCACTTTACGAGAAGCTATTACTCAGTTAATCAGCAAGTCCAAACAGCATTTAGGCTATGGCTACATACTTGAATTAGAGACTCGTAATCTTCATAAGCTTGGACAGCAGTCTTTGCCTCAACGCATTAGCATTGAGACAGAACAGGACTATTTAAAACTGCTAAAAAAGGAGAAAGAATTCTTACAATTTAAGTCAGATATAGAATTAATTTGCTCAAAAGTTCCTGAACTGAATTCCTGGCTTTATCAAAACCCTCTGAAAGTAATTGAATATAGCGATCGCTGGAGTGATTTACTAAAGGTTTGTCGGTATTTTCAATGTAATCCAAAACCTCATCTTTATATTCGAGAATTACCTATTCAGATTCACACTAAATTTATCGAGCAGAATAAGGGTATCCTTAGCAATCTTTTAGAAGCTATCCTACCTAATGAACTGCTTTCGTCAGTGGAAAATGAAAAAGAATATACTTTTGAAAAGCGATTTTCTCTTAGGTATCGTGAGCCTCTCATTAGGTTGAGGATTTTAGATCAACCATTAAAAGCTAAGTATGACTTTCCGCTTTTTGACATAAGTACCCCTATTTCCGAGTTTAGCCAACTTAATTTCAAGACGCATCGCTTCTTTATTGCTGAAAACTTAATGAATTTTCTAACCCTACCTGCTCTAGAAAACAGCTTTGCGCTATTTGGCAGGGGATACGCTATTCAAATGTTGAAATCTATAAACTGGCTGGCATATTGTCCTATCTTCTACTGGGGCGATTTGGATACTGATGGATTTAAGATCCTCTCTCAACTTCGCTCTTATTTCCCTCAAACTATTTCCATAATGATGGATGTAAAAACGCTTGAAACTTTCAAAGAATTTGCTGTTACTGTTGCAAAATCAACTGTCGAAAATTACAAGCAAAATAAAGGCTGTAAATCTCGTTCTCAAGTAATTGAAGAAGCACTAGAATTGCTGCGAAACCGAGAATTAGAGGTGGCTTACCGAGAAGCATCTGCTGAAGCTGATAACGATTGGGATGTGACAGTGGCAGATGGTTTAACAGATGAAACGTGGTGAGGCAGCGCGTTGCGGGGGTTCCCCCCGTTGTAGCGACTGCCGAACCCGTAAGGGTGATATTTATTATGCAAATCTTAGTCCGGTGATGGGTTCAGAAATGGGTAAACGTCGTCCAGTTCTGATTGTTAGTAATGATATAAGTAATAGTGCTGCTACCACTGTGACAATTTTACCGCTTACTTCTAATGTGAACCGTGTTTATCCCTTTGAAGTTTTGCTTAATCCAGAGATTAGTGGTTTAACAAAACCTTCCAAAGTACAGGCGCAGCAAGTCCGAACAATTTCTAAGCAACGAATTACTGGTGAAGTATTAGGTAGTTTAAACGAAGAGATGATGGTACTAATTGATGCAGCGTTGAAATTGCATTTGGGATTGGTTTGAGTTTGCAGAAAAATAGCGATGTTTAAGTAAAGATTCCAACTAGAGATAATTATGAACCAAAAGCTTGCCCAAGCGATCGCTAATGCTAGGAGAAACCAAGCTAACGGTAGAATCAGGGCAAAGGCTCATAACAGCTAGGAGGGTTAATTATAGATGCCAAAAATATATACTAAATCGTGGTTGGATAATGATACAGTAGCCGCGTGGATTTTTCTCGCACCAGCATTAATTTTACTGGGTGTTTTTATCATTTGGCCGATTGCCTATTTGTTCTATCTCAGTTTCACTGCTGGTAGTTTTACCTTAAAAGGTATTTATTGGATAGGCTTAAAAAACTATTGGCGCTTGCTACTCAACCCCGACTTTTGGCAAGTGCTGGGTAACACCTTTTATTTTACGATCGCCACCATTATTCCCAGTTTAGTTATCTCCTTGGGATTGGCAGTACTATTAAACCGTTCTATTCCTTTGCGGGGCATCCTGCGGAGTGCCTATTTTTTGCCTTCAATTATCTCACTTGTGGCAGCTGGTTTGGGATTTCGCTGGCTGTTTCAAACATCAGGGCCAGTTAACGGACTTTTAGATTTTTTTGGCATTTCAGAAATACCCTGGCTAGGAGACACATTTTGGGCAATGCTGGTAATTATTTTAATGAGTATTTGGAAACAACTCGGTTTCAATATAGTAGTTTTTTTAGCAGGGTTGCAAGCAATTCCTCCCAGTCGTTATGAAGCAGCAGACTTAGATGGAGCAAATGCTTGGCAACAATTTTGGTATATTACTTTGCCCGGATTGCGCCCGACTGTCATATTTGCAATCATCACTACTGCAATTTTTACATTGCGGAGTTTTGAGCAATCTTATGTGATGACTGGCGGTGGCCCACTGAATTCGACTAATTTGCTAGTTTACTACATTTACCAAGAGGCTTTTGGTCAGTTTGATTTTGGTTATGCAGCAGCAGGAGCGACTGTGTTACTAGCAGCAACGTTGGTACTAGTTTATTTGCAACTGCAAACTTGGGGAGAGGAGTAGAGAGCAGGGGAAGCAGGGGAAGCAGGGGAAGCAGGGGAAGCAGGGGGGGAATTTTGGAAGTTGCCAAATTATACCGCAAGTATGCAATGCCAAAAAATGTTGTGTATTGAATTAGAAAGAGCTAGAGTTTTTACTTCTTATATAGGCTGCGATATTCCCAAGGATTTACAAATTTAGTATCGCTCCAAACACCGAGCCGTTGTTCCTTCGCCTCAGTTTCGGCTTGTTGAACTAAGTTTTTACTAGGACACTTATTTAAATAGGGACGATATACTTTTGCTAAACCTTCTTGCAACAATACCTGTTGTACAAAAGTGCCATTTTTTAAACGGACTTCGGCAATTTTACGCCCGTAGCGATCGCTATCAGTGATATTCAAAGTCACGCGATCGCCTCCTTGTTGCACCAGTTGTTGTACCCGTTCTTGGGCTTTCACACCCCAAGTAAATTGATTGCGATCGCTAATGCGTCTACTCTGTTTTTCTTTGTTAGTATGAGCTATTTCTGGCGCATCTACACAAGCAAAGCGCACAGTAAAATTTTTGCCGGCGGTATCTTTTACTACTAAAGTATCGCCATCACTAACTCGCTCAACTGGTTCTCCAGAATTACCGATAAAGCGATCGCAGCCCATCAAACCCAAAATTATGATAGTTGCACAAAGCCAAAATCGCACTGGTTTAGTTAATTTATCCATCCAAACTTACCTGCATTACCTCTGTGGGATGATATTAGCAAAATGCAAAGATATATTTGTTAATCGTTGACATACTGCCACAGGCAATTCAAAATCCACAATGGGGCGTTGCAGAGAAAGCGAAATTATTTAACAACTTCCAAAATTCCCCCCTGCCCCCTGCCCCCTACCTCCTGGCAACTGAATAGAAAATACGGATTAGTATAAGACAGGACTTACGCAAGATGTGCCTGAAAACCTGATTATTGCGTAGCGGTAATTCATGAATTACCGCTACTTTCGTTATGTTTTGCGTAAGTCCTATAAGAATTGTAACCTTCCAATTGTCAGCGGGAATTTCTGATGAACTTCTTGACTAACCTTCTGCATCTAGCTGGTTCAAGTGTCTTTGCCTATTACTCTGCTGCTCAAATTCGTGATTCTAAAACCCGCCCCAACATCCTTGCGGGGTTTCAGTTGGCGGAATCTGGCTCTGTGCCATTTTTATCTGCACTTAGCGATCGCGCAGCTGCCGAAGGCGATACATGGTTAGCCGAAAAACTAGCAAAAACATGCATCAGATGAAACTAGTGGTCTGGCAAGTCAACTTTGCTTGGTGAGACATCCGGATATAACCGTCCCATTTTATTACGTACATACGTAATTTTAAAGTGCCAATTTACACTTGCCTTACTAGAATTGCGATCGCTCTGCCAAGAAGCAATTTCTTCAGATAATTTTTGAACGTCAGCAATTCGTCTTTCTAAACATTGACGAGATAAAACTGATAACTCAATCTCAACTTGGTTGAGCCAAGAAGCATGTTTGGGAGTGTAGTGGAATTCTAATTTTTGGACAATCCGACGTGCTTCTTCTGGTGGAAATACTTCGTACAAAGCAGATGGATTATGTGTGTTGAGATTATCAACTACCAGACGAATCAACTCGGCTTGTGAGCAATGAATGTCTACTAAGTTCTTCATTTGTAAAGCAAAATCTTTTTTCGTTCTCTGTTGTGTAACCTCAATATGTCGCCAACTTTTATGAGGTTCAAAAATTGCAAATAAATTGACACTTCCATTACGTTTGTACTCATAGTCATAACGAAGAGGTTGCTCTGGTTCTGGTGGTAATGGTTCTCTAACATCCTCTAACAAAGGATATGGACGTTCATCGAAACAAATTACTGGATATTTTGGGTCATATGGAACGCTCGTATAAATCTAATAAATCTTCCATCCGTAAAACATACTCGGCATCTACCTTGGGAATGCACCATTGTTCTTTTAACCAAGGTTTAATTTCGTTTTTTTTAAATAGGAGCGAACAGTTTCTTTAGAAACTGAATCTACGATGTTTAAACTCACCATCCGCTCTGCTAATAGTTTCATCGTCCAACGATTTCTTCCTTCTGGTGCAGTAGAACAAGCTGTCGCAATCAGAAATGCTTCTTGTTGTCCGTCTAATTTCCGTTCTTTTGGTGGATGAGGGCGGTCTTGTACAGCTAATTCAATTCCTCCCTCTACGTATCTGGCACGGGTACGCTCTACGGTTGAAACGTGTACTCTTAGACATTCTGCGATCGCTTTGTCAATTTCTCCCTCCCATGCCATCAACAGTATATGGGCGCGAGTCAAACTCCTTGCTTTACTCAAGCCTGTTTTGATTAGCGATCGCAGTTTTTCTACTTCTTCATTACTCAAACTTACTGTATATTTTTTTGCCATAATGCTAACCGCAGCCATACTTCAATTAGCTTACCAAAAACCTGTTACACCATGCAAAGTTACCTTGCCAGACTACTAGTACTCGACTAATTCAAAATTGCTAGGAGAGAGTAGGGAGTGGGCAGTTAGGAGTTAATTTTCAAAAATGTCTAGTGGGAGCGTTTCTACTTTAGGATCTTCCCACTTGGGATTATTGTAGGCATCGCTTTTGTAGGTAAATTAATCGTAGGTTTTTTGCGATACTGCCACATTACGAAGCCAGTAATAAATAAAATTAACGGTGCAAGTCCTACAAACACATAGAGAATGCGAGTAGGCAAGCCGCCAAATGTGCCGTAGTGTAGAGGAGTGAAGGAGTTGAGGATGCGATCGCCTAACGATGGCTTCAGTGCATTATCCACCCGCAAGACCTTGCCGCTATACTGGTCGAGGTAGACATAGCTGCTTCCAAAGTCATCTATTTCTTGAGGTTCCTTGTAGCGAATCATCAAAGCGCTGTCTGGTTTTTCAGGAAAATAAACGCTTCTGAGTTCTGCACTGGGTAATTGAGCTTGAGCCGTCTTCAGTTGCTCGGCAAGCTTCAGTGGAGACTGACCGGAGATAGGTTGAGAAACAGCTTCTTGCTTGAAACTAAAGGTGATTGCCCGAATCAGAGGCTCACTAAACTCATTAAAATTCCAGCAAAAACCTGTGAAAAATGTGAAAACAAGAAACACCGCTGCGATCGCACCAGCAACTTTGTGAATATCAAAGTTCACTCGCTTAGGATGAGCATTCCACTTAATTTTGAAGCCTGTCAGTAACTTCCTCCAACCAGGCCAGAGAAATATTCCTGTCATCGTCAGAATGCACACCAGTAAACCAACAGTGCCAACAATTTTGTATCCAATGTCGCCAACTAACAGACTGTAGTGGAGTTCATAAATAACCTTGTAAAAGTGCTCTAAAGGGCTGGGATTGAGATTATTACCGAGAACTGCTCCTGTATAAGGATGAACGTAATTTTCAATCCAATCATTTTCCTTAGTTGCATAGATGACATTAAATGGTGCATCTGGTTTTGTCGGCACATAAACTCGCTTGAGCTTGGCATCAGGCTGGCTGGCATAGCTGTTTTTTACCGTATTCAGAACGACCTCTATCGGCAGCATTTGCCCTTGAGGCGTAATCGTTCCAATCTGGTGATGTCGTTGAAAATCACTGATTTCTGCATGATAAACTAACAAGCTACCAGTTAAACCAACAATAATCGCAATCAGTCCGACAGCTAACCCGATGTAGCGATGTAAACCAAAGATAACTTTGTATACCGTTTTAGATGTCATAGTCAATACTCCTACTGTACCAATCAAAATGAATATGAAATCGTACCTTGTACAATAAAGGGTGCGCCTGGAATAACCTGATTTCTACCTTGTGATCCCTCAAAATAGCGAATATCCGAGAGGTTCTTGAAATTGAGTCCAATTCGGAAATTCTCTTTTTGGTAGTACAGCGCTGCATCCAGGCGAGTATAGCCGGGAACCACAAAGGAATTAGCTAAATCTCCTGCCCGCTCACCGACAAAAAATGCCCCAAACCCAACGCCTAATCCTTTAAAACTGCCTGTTTGCAAGGTGTAGGTTGTCCATAAACTGCCACTATTGCGCGGCACATTATTGAGCCGATTGCCGACCTGCAATATGTTGTCTTCGGTAACTTTTGCATCGGTGTTAGCGTAGGATGCAATCACCTTCCAACCCGAAAGAATTTCACCCGCAATATCAAACTCTATACCTCGGCTGCGCTGTTCACCGACTTGAAGCGAATAGCCAGGAGGATTACCTAGATCGTCGGTGAGGACATTTTTCAGCGTCGTATTGTAGTACGCTAGCGTTGAAGATAACCGACCATTGAGCAATTCTGTTTTGACTCCAACTTCATAGCCTGTGCCACGTTGGGGATCAAAGGGTTGATCGCTCCGACTTCTACCGCTGTTAGGGGTAAAAGACTGGCTGTAGCTGGTGTAAAGTGACACTTCTTGAATCGGTTGATATACAATGCCTACACGTGGGGTAAATGCCTCTGCGTTGTCGGGCGGATCTGGAACATCGTTACTCGTGGATTCATAGCGATAGGTATCAAATCTTCCACCTACCAGCAGTTTGAGGTTATCCAGCAAGGTAATTTGATCTTGCAGGTAGATACCAAAAGTCTCGGTGACATAATTACCAGTTCTCAAGGGATCAAACTCACCAAAAGTAAAGTTGTAGCTAGGGTTAAAAACATCAATGAATCCAGCCGAGCGATCTCTAGCAGAGAATAAGTTCTTCTGTCGTGTAAGTTCAAAGCCCAACAATACCGTATGCTGAATTGATCCCGTTTTGACTTTGGCAGTCAGGTCATTTTGCCAAGAGTAGGTTTCATAGTATTGATCGCCAATAGAATTACCCAGTTCAAAGGTGCGATCGTCTTTTGTATCACCGAAGATTTGTAGAGTTGCACCGGGGCCACTTTCCGTACTTGCGGTATAGCGAAACAAAGACCGGAGCGAGAGATTGGAATTAAAACGATGGTCGAGGTAGAGGGCTGCTAGGGTTTGGGTGAATTTTTCCTGCCTGGTCGGGTCGCCCAGATAGCGACCCAGTGGAATATTGGGAACTTTATTGTCACTCAGTACCACCAGTCCCCGATCAATCGGTCGTGCGTCCCGCAGATAGGACACATCTAAGTTTAAAGTCGTATTTTCGCCTAGCCGATAGGTAAAAGATGGTGCAAAGAAGAATCGCTCAGTCTGCACGCGATCGCGAAAACTCCCTGCGTCCTCGTAGGCAATGTTCAAGCGATACGCTAATGTTTTCTCGTCGTTGAGTGGACCGGCAAAGTCTAAGGTTGGACGGTAGAAACTATAGCTTCCGGCTGTAAAATTCAATTCGTAGAAAGGATCAAATAGCGGTTTCTTAGTAACCCGATTGATGATTCCCGATGGGTCTACCCGTCCATACAGAATGGATGCAGGGCCCTTCAAGATTTCGATGCGATCAATGTTTGCACTCTCCTCTTGAGTTCGCGAGAAGCCCTCACCGCGAAATCCATTCAGGAAGGTTTCGGCACTAAATCCCCGAACAGTAAAACCTTCTCCACGATTGCCAGATGAACTGGCATAAGTAACACCGCTGACATTACGCACTGCTTCTCTGACGCTAATTGCACCCTGATCGCGGATCACCTCTTGGGGAATTACCTGAATTGAAGCGGGAATGTCCCGGAGGGGCGCATCTGTTTTGGTAGCAGTTGACGCATCTGGTGCATTATATCCTGTGTCCTGCTCACCCGTAACTACCAATTCAATCGACTGATCATCCTGGGCTGTTGGTTGCTCTGGCTGGGTTTGTTGTGACCCTGGTGCAGGCGGGGTGGGATTTTGCGCTCTAGATGCAGCACTTGCAACTGAGAAGATCAAACCCTCGTCTGGACTGTCAGATAACTCAACTGTTGGTACACTTCCTCCACCGATAACTGTCACCCGAATAGTATTGGCATCAAAGTTAGTGACTGTTATTTCAGTAATACCTGCAATTGGTTTAGTAGAGCGGAATGTAAAGGCTTCACCCGACGGTAAACGCAGTTGAGCATTAGGAATATCAGCAACAAAGCTATTACCAGCACTGCGATTTATAACTTGCAACTGTTGCCCAAGAATTGTCTGTAAAATTATCTCCACGCCTTGATTCGTGGGATTGGCTTTTACTCCCGTCACCTGTACTACCGTTACACTAGAGTCTTGAGCCAGCAGTGCAGCACTTCTAAGAGGATGAATAACATCCTGAAGGCGAGAAATTTCTGAATCTGCTTGAGCAGGTTGCATCGTCAAAATTGAGATTACACCCACTACGAAAAGAATATAAGATTTTTGACCCATTGCTCCACACACCACGATCGCAGCACTCCCAGAACAGTTGCAACTAAATTTCAATAACTTTTAGGTACAATAGGGCATTTTCTGATTTCAGGTGATCTCTACAGGGTCAAAAGCGATCGCTAGCCGGATTGTTTTCGCCACTGTGCTTGATAATCGCTGGGATTTATACCAAACTTTTTACGGAATGCAGCAGCAAAGTAACCTCTATTGGCAAATCCCACAGCGTAAGACACCTGAGCTACATTCATCCGTCCTTCCATAAGGAATTGACAAGCTTTTTCTAAACGATAATCATGCAGATATCCAAACACTGTCGTACCGAAAATTTGACGAAATCCTTGCTTGAGTTTGCGATCGCTTAATTCCACTTGTTTTGCTAACTCAATTAATGAGGGTGGGTTGGTAATATCTTTGATCAAAATATCTCTGGCTTGATAGATGCGCTCAACATCGTTTCTCTTCAAATTAACCAACTGGTAGGAGGGTGTACCATCATTAAACAGTTGAGCAAATTGTAAGGTGATCAGTTCCAGTGTCTTAACTTCTAAATAAGTACGTCGCATGATTCCTTGAAACGGACAATGAAGCAGTTGATGTAATGCTAATTGCATTGCCGGGGTCATTTTGCCAAGTGATTGATGAAAAGAAGGGGGTGTATCTGTTTCTAAGAATGGTTTGAGTCGGGAGGGTAAATATGCTTCCTGACCCATACTCAATAATCTCAGCAGATGCGGTTCCAAACGGACTCTAACATCGACATTTTGTCCTGCCATCAATTTTTCAATCTCTCTGACTTCTCCTAAGCTGTAGAATAAATAGCTTTCTCCAGGTTGTTCGCAAATATCTTCAATTTCCTCTTTGAGTACCCCTGCACTACGAAAAACCAGAGTCACGTAGGTATCACCATCCACAAAATCCCAACCAAAAGTCTTTGGTAACTCCAAGTTAGAAATTTCTGCTCGCAGTCCCAGACAAAGTGGAGTGTTACTAAATTGACCTTTTATGAGTGGATGCTGCCAAATCTCAACGCTTTCAATCTCATCAGAATGGTAGGCAATCTTTCCAGTTTGTAAGCCTTCTTCGTAGATTTCAGACCATTGGGCATTTGTATAAACTTTTGCCATTTTATTTTAGTTAATTAAGTTTATTCTCAAGTTTATTGAGAAATTATCTCATGTTTTTCTGGCTGGTTGATGATGTAATACCAACTCGAAATACTCGCTTTGCGAGAAGCAAGCTACGGAATTAAGAAACTCAGATGTCATCTAGGTTTCTGGGTTTGGATTTGTTGCTTAATTTAAAAAAGTTAGTATAATAATACACTTTTGTATTGCCACAAAGACGCACAGAAGAAAATGTTCCTCTTGTTTAAGCGATCGCTTACATAATTTATTTTTTCTGGTCGTTTACTTTTTTGGTAGTCTCGTAAGTCCTAAAAAAGGAAAAAGCAGGCAGAAGAGTTTCTTCTCTGCCTCTTTTTTAGGACTTACGCAAAACTACACATTGTAGGTGCAATTCATGAATTGCCCCTACTGGCGTGGCAAGTCTTAAATGTTGCGATAGATTTTAGCTTTGTTTAGCGCTAAAGCGCAACTACGAACATTTTCTATTGCACTATTTTAACCTTGACACGCTACCACCTGAAAATAAGGGTTTCGGTTATTGTTTGCGTAAGTCCTCTTATTAATAGGGCCACTTCCAATCGCGAATTTCCGGCATATCGTCGCCGTACTTATCAATATATTGCTTGTGTTCGATCAGCTTATCTTGCAAATGCTGCTTGACATAAGCTGCCCTATATCCTAGTTTTGGTACGCGCTCAATTACGTCCATCACTAAATGGAAGCGATCAAGTTCGTTAAGAACAACCATATCAAAGGGGGTGGTGGTAGTTCCCTCTTCTTTGTAGCCACGCACATGCAGCTGATCGTGGTTAGTGTGGCGATAGGTTAAGCGATGAATCAACCAGGGATAGCCATGAAAGGCAAAGATAATGTGTTTATCGGTGGTGAAAATCGTGTCAAAGTCTTTTTCGCTCAAACCGTGGGGATGTTCGCTTTTTGGCTGTAGTGTCATTAAATCGACTACGTTCACCACCCGCACCTTTAAATCTGGGAAGTGCTGGCGCAGAATATCCACAGCCGCCAAGGTTTCTAAGGTAGGAATATCCCCAGCACAAGCCATTACTACATCTGGGTTGCCGTCTTGGTCGTTGCTTGCCCATTCCCAAATGCCGATGCCTTTGCTACAGTGCTTGATAGCAGCATCCATATCGAGGTATTGCAATGCTGGTTGCTTTCCAGCAACGATGACGTTGACATAGTTGCGGCTTCTCAGGCAGTGATCGGTTACTGATAGCAAAGTGTTGGCATCAGGCGGCAAATACACGCGAACAATTTCTGCTTTTTTATTAACTACATGGTCAATAAAACCAGGGTCTTGGTGGGAGAAGCCGTTGTGGTCTTGCCGCCAAACGTGAGAGGTGAGTAAGTAATTGAGGGAAGCAATTGGTTTACGCCAGGGTATATGTCTGGTCGTTTTCAGCCATTTGGCGTGCTGATTGAACATTGAGTCAATGATGTGGATGAAAGCCTCGTAGCAAGAGAAAAACCCGTGGCGTCCAGTGAGGAGGTAGCCTTCTAACCATCCTTGACAACAAGTTTCACTGAGAATTTCCATCACCCGACCGTCGGGGGAAAGGTGGTCATCTTCGGGGAGGATCTGGGCTACCCAATCCCGGTCTGTGACTTCTAACACAGAGCTTAAGCGATTCGATACTGTTTCGTCTGGGCCGAGGATGCGGAAGTTGCGCCTTTCTTGGTTAAGTTGCATGATATCCCGGAGAAAAGTTCCGGCAACTTGGGTAGCTTCAGCGATCGCTTGCCCTGGTTTGAGAACATCTACGGCATAGTCTTGAAAGTTGGGCATCTTCAGGTCGCACAGTAAGATACCGCCGTTAGCGTGGGGATTGTCACCCATACGTCGATGCCCTTTAGGAGCCAGTTCTCTTAGTTCGGAAATCAGCTTACCGTTGCTGTCGAAGAGTTCTTCTGGTTTGTAACTCTTCATCCAATCTTCTAGGAGTTTCAGGTGTTCTGGCTGTTTGGCTATGTTCCCAAAAGGAACTTGGTGCGATCGCCAATAACCTTCGGTTTTTTTACCATCAACTTCCTTGGGCCCTGTCCAACCTTTGGGGGTTCTCATCACAATCATCGGCCACTGAGGGCGTTCAGTGAAACCATGTACGCGGGCTTCCCTTTGGATGCTTTGAATTTCGGCGATCGCTATATCTAGAGTCGCCGCCATCTGCTGGTGGACATCTGCGGGATCGTCACCTTCAACAAAGTATGGCTTGTAGCCGTAACCTACAAATAAGCTTTCTAATTCCTCACGGCTGATCCGTGCCAGTACTGTTGGATTAGCAATTTTATATCCATTCAAGTGCAGGATCGGCAGTACAGCCCCATCATGCACGGGGTTGAGAAACTTGTTGGAATGCCAGCTAGTCGCTAAAGCACCTGTTTCAGCTTCGCCATCACCGACAACAGCAGCAACAATCAAATCAGGGTTATCAAAAGCAGCACCATAAGCGTGGACGAGGGCATAACCTAATTCCCCGCCTTCGTGGATCGAACCAGGAGTTTCCGGTGCAACGTGGCTGGGAATACCACCGGGGAAAGAGAACTGTTTGAAGAGTTTCTGGATTCCCTCAGCATCCTGGGAGATGTTATGGTAGTACTCAGTATAAGTGCCTTCTAAATAGGTGTTGGCTACCAGTCCAGGGCCTCCATGACCAGGCCCAGCAATATAGATCGTGTTTAGGTCATATTTTTTAATGACCCGATTCAGGTGAACATAGATAAAGTTTAGCCCTGGTGTAGTTCCCCAGTGACCCAAAAGCCTGGGTTTGATGTGTTCCAGCCTTAGCGGTTCTCTTAGTAGCGGATTGTCGAGTAAATATATCTGCCCAACCGAAAGATAGTTAGCTGCACGCCAGTAAGCGTTTATCTTATGTAATTCTTCATCTGTTAAAGGCTTTGTTTGTGGAGGACTGGCTAATGTCATTTCGACACTCCATTACAAAAGGATTTGGACGGATTCACCAGTAAGTGATTGTACTTGTTTTCCTGATGATGGCCATCTAACCCATGATGAATTTTTTCAGCCTTTGTGACTAAATTCCTTTTTTCTTGGCACAAAATGGAAAGTGATGTCTACTACAAGCTTACCTACACTATTGATTAACATTATAAATCTGCATTTGCTCGATCATAATTATCTAGTACAGCACGGGGTAAATAAAACTACTATTGAAAATCGACAAAAAACCAACATTTAATCGCTTTGGAATTTGGAATTTTAAATTTTGAATGATGAAGAAGCTAAAGATAAAATATTCCTTAGTGTTAAGAGGTAATCGAACGTGGATTTATCGGTTCGGGAAGTTGAACTTAACGATGCTGAAGCTATTGTCAGCATTTTGAACCCAATCATTGAAGCTGGAGTATATACAGTATTTGATACTCCATTCACTGTAGAAGCTGAACGCGAATACATTTTACACTTTCCAGCGCGTGGGGTATTCCACGTAGCTATCTGCGGTTATGAGCAAAAGATTGTGGGATTTCAAAGTATGGAACCATTTGCTACTTACACCCATGCTTTTGATCATGTGGGAGTGCTAGGAACTTATGTAGCTCTGTCACATCGACGACAAAAAGTTGCTACAAGTTTATTTAATGCTACGTTTGAGGTTGCCCGTCACCGAGGATATGAGAAACTATTCACTTTTATCCGTGCAGATAATATGGCAGCGCTAGCTACTTACCTCAACCAAGGCTTTTACATTATTGGTACAGCCAAAAGACAGGCGAAAATCAACAGGACATATATAGACGAAATCATCATTGAAAGATTTTTGTAAGTATGTCTAAACTTTACCTTATTAAGATTTTTGGTAAAGCTTGAGTCAGGTCGCTTCTCTACGAGACGCTACACGAACGCTTTGAATTAAAAATTAAAAATTCCCATTCAATTAATAACCTAATTATTAATTTCCAATAACCCAGGCGGCGGTGTAATTTCAATGCGATTAGATTTCAAGTCTACTACTGGTGCGATCGCTTTCACAAATGGAATCAAAACAGTCTTTTGTTTTTTGTCATTTGTCATTTGTCCTTTGTCATTCGCAAAGGATTCATGCAACTTGACTTCTAACAAATCATTGCCGGCGGGGATGATATCTACCACCGTACCCACGAGTTCACCAGATGCTTGCATGAAAACTTCCAAGCCAATCAAATCGAGGACATGATATTCATCTTCGCCTAATTGGGGGCGAGCGCTTGCTGGCACCATTAACTTACAACCGCGCAGCGCCTCTGCTTGATTGCAATTTTCCACACCAGCTAATTTGATCGCATACAAGTTTTTGTTACTGATATAACGTCCTGTTAATAATTCGATTGGTTGTGGTTCCATATCACCAGGACGCAACAACCAACGTTTTCCCGGCACTTCAAATCTTTCGGGAAAGTCTGATACAGGATAAACCCGTAATTCTCCAGACAATCCTTGAGGGGCAACAATTTTACCGATTTCTAGCCAATTATCTGATTTGTCATTTGTCATTTGTTATTTGTCATTGGAGAAAAAATTCTTATAACTCCTAACTCTTAACTCCTAACTTTTAACTCCTAACTTATAACTCCTAACTTATAACTCCTAACTTTCCCTAATCACGCAGTCACAGCCGCACGCTTATAAACTTCTTCAGCCACTTTTGCTAAACGTTGCATAGCAGTGGCAATCTCCTCATCGCTGCCGGTGAGGCTGATACGGAAACATTGGTGCTTGTGCGCCCACTCTTGGTCTAAACCGGGAAAGAAAGTGCTTCCAGGGACAATAATCACACCTACTTGCTTAACTTGCTGATAAAATTCCCAATCACTGATGGGTAAATCCTGTAACCATAACCAAGCAAAAATTGCTCCTTCACCGCGATGCAAGAACCAAGGTAAATTCTTGGGCATCGCTTGTTCTAAGCTGGTTTCTAAAACGGTAAACTTATTTTGATAAAAGGGACGGATGACAGTATAAGAAATTTCCACTAAAGCGCCAGAATTAATTGCAAGAGCTGCGATCGCTTGGCCGTAACGTGAAGAATGGAGACTCATATTTGCCTGAAAACACTCCAGCACTTCAATCCACTTTTCATCTCCAATAGCAATACCAATTCTTTCTCCTGGTAATCCGGCTTTCGATAAACTCATACAGTGGAGAATATTATCACCAAACACTGGTGTCATTTCGGTAAAGTTTAATGCTGGGAAAGGAGGCGCATAAGCTGAGTCAATTAACACGGGTAGATTGTAAGGCGCAGCCAAGGCGGCAATCTTTTTCACCTCATCATCGCTGAGGACGTTACCAGTAGGATTACAGGGGCGAGAGAAGAGGATACAACCAGTATTTTCTGTAATCGACAGTTGGCTGAAGTCAGGGCGATATTTAAATCGGTGGGCAGTTGCATCAATATCAAGAGTTGGTTTGTAGGCGATTAGGGCTTTTGGAACTAAGCAGATACCGCCGTAACCTGTATAGTCAGGGCTAAGGGGTAAAACGATTTGTTTTAACTCGCCGCTAGGGGTGTAGCCACCGAAAGTATTAGCAGCGTAGAAGTAGAGGGTTTGACTACCGGGGGTAATCAGGATATTGCGTTCGGTTAATTTTAACCCATAGCGTTTGTTGAAGTCGTTGGCGATCGCTTCAACAAATGGTGCATAGCCCTGACTTGAGCCATAACGACAAACTACCTCGCCATATTCTGGGCTAGCTAAAAGTTGTGCAGTACAATCTCGCCATAATTGCTCTACTTCTGGCAAAATCAACGGATTACCAGCACTCAAATTAATAAACTGCTGCCCTGCACCCGCTCGTAACGTCTCGATAATATCCTTCATGATTGCTCTGACGCCAGTCAGGTTGGACATTTGAGCGCCAATTTGAGTTAGGGCAGGGTTCATAAGCTGTGACAAAATGTATTAATTGAGGGGTGGACAAATTATTTGGGGGTTGCTGCTGACATCCAGTTTACATCGTTGTCAAAACAGCTGTTGCCGCCTTTAACCAATCTAGCTAGAGAATGATATTTTGACAAAGTGATATTTATCGTTGTAGTGGCGATCGTGCTTAGTAAATATGATGAAGTAATACAAAAGTTTATCATGCGTTCAATATTTATGAGGGGAGTGGGGAGTGGGGAGATGAGGGAGATGAGGGGGATAAGGGGGATAAGGGAGACATGGGGGAATTATTGAATAAATCTCTCCCTTATCTCCCCCCTCTTCCTTGTCTCCCTCATCTCTTCTCTATGCCCAATGACAAATGACAAATGACAAATGACAAATGACAAAACTATACAGGAGCGCTGACATTGGAAGTTAAAGCAGCAGTCGCTTACAGCGCAGGTAAGCCGTTGACGATTGAAACCGTTCAACTATCGGGGCCACAAGTCGGCGAAGTGTTAGTTGAGGTGAAAGCAAGCGGAGTTTGTCATACCGACGCTTTTACCTTATCTGGTGATGATCCCGAAGGTTTATTTCCGGCTATTTTGGGACATGAAGGTGCTGGTGTGGTAGTAGAAGTAGGCGCTGGTGTCACCAGTCTCAAACCAGGGGATCGTGTAATTCCCCTCTACACTCCCGAATGTCGTCAGTGCGAATATTGTTTGAGTTTCAAAACTAATCTCTGTCAAGCCATTCGCCTAACTCAAGGACGCGGTGTTATGCCCGATGGCACCAGTCGCTTTAGTATCGATGGACAGATGATTCATCATTATATGGGTACATCCACTTTTGCCAACTATACAGTACTGCCGGAAATCGCTTTGGCAAAAATTCGGGAAGACGCCCCCTTTGATAAGGTTTGTTACATTGGCTGCGGTGTGACTACTGGTATTGGTGCAGTCATCAATACTGCTAAGGTGGAACCTGGAGCAAATGTTGTGGTTTTTGGTTTGGGTGGTATAGGCTTAAATGTCATCCAAGGGGCGCGGATGGTAGGGGCAAATATGATTGTCGGGGTGGATATTAATCCCAACAAACGCGCCTTGGCACAAAAGTTTGGCATGACACACTTTGTTAATCCTCAAGAAGTAGAGGGTGATTTAGTTCCCTATCTAGTTGATTTAACAAAAGGCGGTGCTGATTACAGCTTTGAATGTATTGGTAATGTCAAAGTTATGCGTCAAGCATTAGAATGCTGCCACAAAGGTTGGGGTGTCAGCGTGATTATTGGTGTTGCTGGTGCTGGACAGGAAATCAGTACTCGTCCTTTTCAACTAGTAACTGGGCGCGTTTGGAAAGGTTCAGCATTCGGTGGCGCTAGAGGCCGTACAGATGTGCCAAAAATTGTTGATTGGTATATGGAAGGTAAAATAAATATTGATGATTTGATTACCCATGTGATGCCCATTGAGCAAATTAATGATGCTTTTGAGTTGATGCATAAAGGTGAATCAATTCGCAGTGTAGTGACTTTTTAGCTATTAGATTTCAAGCTTTTTAGCAAAACAGAATTAACAGTCGAAGCACATATCTTTTATGTGTGTAAACTTAAGAGAAAATACCCAATTTACCAGGACAAACGCATCTAAATATTGAAGATTAACGATCAAGATAGAATTTTCCAACACTTTATAGCGGTTCCCGACCTGGTGAGGTACGTTTTCAAAGCTACTAAGCTTGTTAAAAAATATTTGGAAATATCTCGGTGTACCTCAGTTGCTTAGGAAACGCTATATCAGATGGGACTTTAAAAAAATTAAGTTTTACCGAAGAAGAATGATAATCATTGTGAGAGTAAAGGAGAATTCTATTGATAATTGAATTACAATAAAAAATCAATCAAAATTTTTGCAAATTCAGCAGTATGGCTATAAAGAATTCCATGTCCGCCTTGTTTAATGATTTTGATTTCTGAACCAGGAATTCTGTTATTCAAAATAATACTATTTTCAGAAGTAATTACGTAATCGCTATCTCCAGTAATGATTAAGGTAGGCGCTTTAATACCTTGCAGTAAATTACAGTTATCGTGAGTATTGTGCGCCTGTAATAATCTCATAATACCATCTTGCTGGCTATGATAAAGTGAGGTTTTTTTAAAAAAATCTTCTGCTTTTTCCCGGTTATTAGGGATAGCTAAGTATGATACTGGGAAAAGTAGATCCAATAAATCTCCTTGATTATTTGGGTCAAAAATGCTGCAATCTCCACCTGCCATTGTATAGGACAATATCAATTTATTGAGCTTGGTAGGATGTCTCAAGGCAAACTGTTGAGCAATCATACCACCCATGCTGCCTCCAAGAACATGAGCTTATGCTATTCCTAGAGCATTAAGCAATCCTGCTACATCATTTGCCATATCAGCAGTCGTGTAGTTGTCTATTGACTGACTTTTTGTACGTCCAGAATCGCGGTTATCAAACACAATGACTTGGTAATGTTTTGCTAGTTCATCAAGAAATACATCCCCCCAGTCCAAAAGGCTGAAGCTTAAACCCATAATCATGAGTAGGGGATAACCACTGCCTTTAACCTCGTAATAAATGCTAATATCTCCAACTTTATTTTCTGGCATTTGAACATCCTCTAAAGATCCAAAATCAGAAAATACAATAATTGGCTAGCTTTCAAAAAGGTTTCTTAAAGCTTTTCAAGAATTTTAGCTAAATTAACATCATGTTGAGTGTCAATTTATTAGTAATATCAAAAGCTAACATCTCAAGTTGCTGAACGAAAATCCTAGCCTGAAGCCTTACCTTGAAGAAGCACTCCAGGAATCATCATGAAAATGCTAGGAATTTAGCATCAGGTGAGACAAATTTGCCACTTTCAACTTTTCCCAACCAATGTTTATATCTTTTTGAGGTAATTCTGAGCGCTCTGCTTTTATCCAGGTGAGTTTACCACAGATGATTTAATGAATTGACACTCCTCAATCAAAATTCACAAGTAGCCAAATTTGTCAGCTTGATAATACTCCATCAAAGTATCGATCAATTTCTGCCGTAAGTATTTCAAAGTCTACTGGCTTAGTCAAGTGGCATTTAAAACCAGACTTAAGCGCAAGCTGCCGATCCTCCTGACTACCGTAGCCGGTAAGCGCAATCATAATTGAGCGAGTAAATTTGGAGTCTTTACTTAGTTCCTGTGCAACGGCGAATCCATCCATTTCGGGAAGTCCGATGTCACAAATAATCACTTGAGGCTCAAGCTTATTTGCAGTTTCTACCCCTAAAATTCCATTGTTGGCAATGGAAACTTCATGCCCAAAGTGCTCAAGTACTGCTTGTAATGATAAGGCTGAATCCTCGTTATCTTCGATGACTAAAATCTTCAACGATTTTTTCGCCGCCTCTGTAATTTCTAGGTCGTTGTCCAAGGTTGTAATCTCTTCGCATATAGGGAGAGTAACTTTGAATTCTGCTCCCAAATTAATCCCTCTACTTGAGGCTTCAACATTACCACCATGAAGTTCCACAAGACTTTTTACTACCGAAAGTCCCAAACCTAGCCCGCCTCTCGAACGATCTAAACTGCGATCGGCCTGGGTAAACGGCTCGAAAAGTTCTGGTAATATTGTCGGGTCTATGCCGATGCCTAAGTCTCTTACAGATAAGACCGCTACACTGCCTGAGCCATTTTCACCTGGAATAACTGAGAAATCCACCCAGATTGTCCCATCTGGCTGGGAAAATTTTAAGGCGTTATCAAGAAGGTTTCCAAAGATTTGGAAGAAGCGAGTGGAGTCAACATAAGCCCATACAGGCGTGTTTGGCAGGTCTTGTACTACGTTAAGATTCCATCTCTTTGTTGCTTGTACATGATCGTTGAGACTTTGGCGAACCAATTCCACCAGATTAACCTTCTCAAGGTTTAATGAAATCTTTCCATAAGTGATGGACGATACGTCAAGTAACTCATCGATCAATTTCGAGAGGTGCTTAATCTGGTGTTGCATCATTAAAACTGTTTCCCCAACTGCGCCTGTCTCGCCTAGCTTCAACTTGAGTAGCTGAACGCCGTTGGAGATGGGGGCAACAGGATTCCTCAGTTCGTGAGCCAGCATGGCAATAAATTTGTCTTTCAGGGCGTTTTGGTTCGTCAGTTTCTGAAAAAGTTGCACGTTAGCGATCGCAACTGCTGTAGTATCGGTCAAAATCTCTAGCATTCCGATCTCTTGGGGTGTGGCTAGGTGGTGTGTACTCCAGTAAGCTCCGATCGCACCCAATGGATCGGAAACCCGAATCGGAACCATGACTAAACTTTTGACAAAAGTCACCTTGTATGCATCAATAGGAATTCGTGCATCTTGGTAAATATCCTCAATTACGGCTGCTTTTTTATTGAGCATTGCCCAACCGGAGATGCAAGACTTGAGCGGAAAACGCATACCTTTCCAAAGTGGCCCGATGGCGTTTTCATCGACATAGTGGCAACATTCACCATCCCGCAATACAAAAGTTACTCCATCAGCATTTGTGAGATCGCGAGCAGCCAAACGCACAATCTCAATAATTTCCTCAATAGTCCGTACACAAGCCAAATCCTTCACGACCGAAAGCACCCTGTTGTAAGACGAAATGCTATCGCTTTGATCTAAATTCTGTTCTTGAGAGATGGAGGTTTGTAGTATATTTTTCATAAAGAACTCCGAACATAAGGATATCTGTATAAAAACTTAGCTAAAGCGGGTAGGTTCAGCAGACACCTATTCTTAATCGTAATCTTAACTTTGATATTGAGATTACAATCTGTTACTGCATTTTTACTATTCCTTATATAGTATGAAATTCTTGAAAAGTGGTAAGTAAATATTCGTAATTTACTTTGATTTACTAATGCAAACTTTTAGTGTTTAATCTACGTGAATTACGTAGCAGCTTAAACTCCTTATTTAGACGTAGTATTTGCAAGAGAATCGAAGATGCGTCAGCCCCTTTGGGGAAGTCAAAAGTCAAAAGTCAAAAGTAAGAACCACCAAAATAAATTTAGGGGCTTGAAGTATAGACGTAGTATTTCTTGCGCTATGCGTCTCAAAATACATTTTTTCTTTTTCCATAAATAAATTTAGGAGCTTGTACCTTTTTCTTTATGGTCACAATCTTTCGTAAACATTGCCGATCGCAGGCAAATTATTTGGCGATCGACAGATAATACTCAAATCGCTGCCCGAGTTGTTTAACCGTTAGATTTTGAGTCCAGTACTCCACTAGGGCGTGACCAAATGCCCAAGCGTTGCGATCGGGTGCAGCAGAGTTTTCCAGCAATAGCGGCCAAAGGGATAGCAATTCAAAGTTGAGCGAGTTGGGGTTCAAGAGCGAGAAAAGCTCATATCCCATTTGCAGTTTGCCAATCACAATCGGCAACTGTTCCACGGGAATTTGCTCCGCCAGCATATATGCTAAAGCTGGAGATCCGGTTGAAAGCGTAGAAACAAACTGGAGGACGGGACTTTTGAGCAATGCCGTTAATCCTTGTGTTGTCGTCATCTGGAAGGTATAGTGGTCGATGATTTTGGCAGCAGCGACGATGCGGGCTTCTAGATTACGCAAAAAGCGGGCGAGACGGAGTTGCTTGGTAGGTGCGATCGCATCCACTAATCCCAAAGATAGCGCCTCCACTCCCCAGGCAACTCGACCCGTTTTGCTGTCACCTGTAACCACGGGTAAAACTAGATTACAGAAGTTTCCTAGCAGTTTAGCACGATATTCAGTGGCTTCGCGAATCGCAATTTCTTTGGCGCGATCGCCCCATTCCCAATCATAAGGTGGTTGCCATTCGCGGATCGGACGCAGCCGATCTACCTGGGTGACAATCGCGATTGCGGGTAAATCTGCAACTTCTGCTTTGATGTCTTGCAAAAAGTCCACATCCATTTGCAAGGCAGGATCGAGGGCAGGGGTAGCTAACAGTAGTAAATCTGCATTATTAGCATAATCAAGCACCAAATTTCGTAGCTCGGCACGGTTGACTTGTTCGTAACCAGGTGTGTCCAAAAGCGTTAGGGTTTCCCCAGTTTGAGTCTGCCATTGATAATTCTGAATGCGATCGGTACTGGGTAAAACATCAACGGCTGCGAGATCCGCCTGAAATAGCGTGTTAATCAGGCTACTTTTTCCCGATCCCGTGCGCCCTACCAGCAGAATATTCACGGGTTTTTGCTCAACTGCCTCGGCTGGTTCAGCTTGAGTCAAGATTTCTCGGAGTGTTTGGGTTTTTGCCTTGGGTAAAGTTGGTGTAGATACTACAGTTGCTGGAACTGGGCTACGTCCGTAAAGTGCGATCGCTTGTCGGCATAAGTTTCTCAGGGCAGCTTCCCGGAATAACTGGCTCAAATTCCCCAATAATTGCTGAGTTGCTTGGTTACTGAAACCCTGACTGGCTTGTTTTGCCACCGCCGCCACCGGATTTAAGATCCACTGTGCCCAGTTCCAAACTTTCCAGAATTTCCGAGCCGATGGTTCCAACTTCCGATAGACCTCATATCCTTGGTATGCTTGTCCAACCGTTACTTGATTGAGGATCGGGGATAACTTTTGCATCCACTGATCCATATCATCCACCGTTCCGCGAATCAGCCCGTAAGCTTGGGGGACGTAAATATTCAGCAGAGGATATTGAATTTGAGGATTGTAGATATGAGCGATCGCCACCACTAAATCCTGGCATCGCGTCCAAAAAGTTTGCCAGTCTTCCCAAATCGGGCGATCGCTTTGTGCTGCTTGGAGAATTTCTTGAAGGGCGGCTTCTGCAAGTTTTGTGGTGTCACTTCCCACAGGTAGCCCTACTGTATCCTCTGCTGTCGATTCCAGTTCTTCACGGACTTGAGTTAATACAGCTTCTACTTGGTTAACAGCTGGTTGAGTCCATTTGACTAGCAGCCAACGCCAACCAACAAATAAAACGGTGAATACACCCCAAATCCAATTAATACCCCACGCATGAATTTGTAAACCGGCGGACACCAGTAAGAAAATGATGATAAACGCGATCGGGATTGCTAAGACTGCCCACTGCCACAGTTTTAATCGCACCATTGCCCCATACCTGCTTTGAATTGTTGGGAAATTCGAGTTTTTGCAAAAATTACTCTTATAAAAAGTCTATCGTCTCAAATCTAGGCAGGATGTTTGATATTCTTGGATTAGTGCTAGACTCCTAATTATTAGGGATAAATGTTTTATTTGCTGTGGGCAGCTAAATAAATAACTGGACATTTATATTTCTAGATTAGAAGAAGTTTTAAATTGCTCACTTGCTTATGGGAGCAAAATTTAGTAACCAAGCTATGCAAACCATTACCGACATTGGCACGCTAATTGTCAGCACACCGGGAACCTGTGGTGGTCGCCCTCAGATTGTGGGACACCGGATTACGGTACACAACATTGCGATCGACTTCAACGCAGGCATGAAACCGGAAGAGATAGTTGTCCAAAGACCACAGCTAATGTTGGCACAAGTTTATCCAGCGCTAGCTTACTACTATGCTAACAAAGAAGTAATTGACACGGAGATTGCCGCAGAAATTGAAGAATACGACCGTTTGGAAGCTGAATATACCGCGAAGAGACAGTGAGCCAAATTCGTTTGTATTTAGATGAAGACAGCGTTGAGAAGTCCTTAATCAAAGCTTTCTGTAATGCAAACTTGGATGTTGTGACAGTGGTCGATGTGAGCAGGCAGAGCTATTCTGATAACGAGCAGTTAATTTGGGCAACAGAGCAAGGGCGTACCATCTATAGCTACAACGAAGAGACTTCTGCTGCTTACATAACGAGTTTTTAGCCACAGAGAGAAATCATGCCGGCATTATCTTATTGCAGCAACAACGCTATTCAGTAGGACAAAAGTTACAAGGGTTGCTCAAATTGGTTGCTACTTGTTCGGCTGAGGAGATGGTAAACCAACTGGTGTTTTTGAGTGCTTATATTGATAAAAGCTTTTAGACCACTGTCAGCGTTTTAATTAATACTAGTGGCGTGACACAGCTAAAATGTTGCAATAAATTTTCTTGTAGTGTGGGCTTCTAGCCCGCACCAGACGGGCGAGACGCCATTGGTGTCAAGTTAAGGCAGAAGCCCAAATGTCAAAGGTATGTTCATTGAATTCGGGGTGTCGTTTATTGAATTCGGGCAGACGTTTATTGAATTCGGGGTGTCGTTTATTGAATTCGGGCAGACGTTTATTGAATTCGGGG
>NZ_JAVRBM010000076.1:0-12099 GCF_034531255.1 Nostoc sp. ChiQUE01b
GAATTCAATAAACGACTACCCGAATTCAATAAACGACTACCCGAATTCAATAAACCACTGCCCGAATTCAATAAACGACTGCCCGAATTCAATAAACGACTGCCCGAATTCAATAAACCACTGCCCGAATTCAATAAACCACTGCCCGAATTTAATATAGAAACTTAGCAAATTTGCTTTTATTAAACATAAAAGTGATGGCTTTGCCAACGCCTGCCGTAGGATGCCCAAAGGGCTGTAGGGCGATCGCAAGAATTGAACTGATACAAAGCGTAGACGCTACATCGGTGAGGGAGTCGCAGTCTTCTCCCAAGGGGAGACAGCTAGTAGGGGCGGGTTTCCCGACTTGAGGAGCCACTGCGTTGCGTATTTTCCCACCTTGAAGCAAGTGGCGTGCGACACTGATTGTTTTTATGACTCTTGGGTTTCATCGGAATTCCTCTCCCGGCTCTTAGGGTAACGAATTATTGACTACAGGACATGGCAGAAGGAATAGAAGAACTTTGCTCAGATTGAGCCACAAGCATAATATCACCGTTACCATCAACGATCCATCCTTGAGCCTCCACAATCGGATCGCTAGATTTGGTCATAGATGCAGTAGATAATTTATCCGTGATGGCTGTTACTTGTGCGGGCAAATCTACCCAACCAGTAATTACTGCTCGTCCCCGCAACGGCTCATTAGGACTTTGGGGTAATCCACCTCGTCCGGTGGCGATAAAGCTACTGGCGTTTTTTCCTCTTCTAGGAGTGCAACCTTGGGCAATTTGTTGGGATGCATCTATGAGGTTAGAGGGTAGTTGAATTAAGCCGCGACTGGGGTCAGTATCTGGACTGTTGATAGTTACTTCCCCACTCACTCCCAATGGTGAACTTGCTGTAATATCGCTCTTTTCGGTTAGGCTTTTTTGCGGGAGAATACCGAAAATACCGTTTGTTGTAATGTCAACTCTACCACCAATCCCTGTAAAGGCGTTAGCGCTGATATCACTATTTTCTTTGGGAACGGCGACAATGAAAGGGCTATTAATGGTGATGTTACCGCCATTGCCACCTAATTTTTCTGTACCTGCGTTGGTGGAAATTTGACTGTTGCGACGGAGTAACAGTAAGTCGCTGTTGAGGTTGATATTACCACCGTTACCGGATGCAGATTCGGCGTTGAGTTTGCCTTGGTTGTCTAAGGTAATTTTGGGTGAGTTGATTTCGATGTCGCCTGTGATTCCTGAACCTGTGGAACTGACAAATAAGCCACTGTTAGCACCAATATTTAGTACGTTGTCAGGAAAGTTAGTAACTCGGTCATCATAACTAAAGTCACTACCACTAATTATTAGTTTATCAGTAGCATTGACAGTTATTTTACCTGCACTTCCATTGCTTGAGGTAGTCGTGGTGAGTTGTCCACCATTGAAGGCGTCAAAAATATTTGCATTTACCGTAATATCGCCACCCTTTTGATTATTTCTAGTGCCTGCATCCAGTAAAGCGCCATCTGATACGCGAAAGATATTGGTGTTTACAGTAATATCGCCACCTTTGCCTTGAGAATTAAAATCAGTAGATGTGAATAAACCACTAGATAATCCTGTCTTTTGATTAGTCCCAGAAACAGTTATCGCATCTTTTGCATTGATGCGAATATTCCCCGCATTTCCCTGTCCAGAAGTTGAGGCAGAAAGTTGAGCGTGATCACTTAGAGAGAAGTCACCAGAATCGATAAAAATGTTACCTCCATTCCCAACAGTCCCCGTTCCCACATTGCTGCGAATCCCACTTGGAATACCGTTTTTTTCCCCAGCAATATTAACAGCACCTGTTACCAAAACATTGACATTGCCCGCATCCCCTCTTCCTCCTGGTTGGGTATCAGATGCTTCACGAGTAATGGTTAGCAGTTGAGCGCCATCAGTGAGTGACAACGTTGCTGCATGAATGTCGATATTGCCACCCTTACCTACACCTCCTGTTTCCACGGTGCTGAGGATATAAGCATTACCTGCAAGGGAGACAGCATCTTTTACACCCACTGTCACATTCCCCGCATTCCCCTGTCCAGAAGTTGAGGCAGAAAGTTGAGCGTGATCACTTAGAGAGAAGTCACCAGAATCGATAAAAATGTTACCTCCATTCCCAACAGTCCCCGTTCCCACATTGCTGCGAATCCCACTTGGAATACCGTTTTTTTCCCCAGCAATATTAACAGCACCTGTTACCAAAACATTGACATTGCCCGCATCCCCTCTTCCTCCTGGTTGGGTATCAGATGCTTCACGAGTAATGGTTAGCAGTTGAGCGCCATCAGTGAGTGACAACGTTGCTGCATGAATGTCGATATTGCCACCCTTACCTACACCTCCTGTTTCCACGGTGCTGAGGATATAAGCATTACCTGCAAGGGAGACAGCATCTTTTACACCCACTGTCACATTCCCCGCATTCCCCTGTCCATAAGTTGAGGCAATAAGTTGAGCGCCATCAGTGAGTGACAACGTTGCTGCATGAATGTCGATATTGCCACCCTTACCTACACCTCCTGTTTCCACGGTGCTGAGGATATAAGCATTACCTGCAAGGGAGACAGCATCTTTTACACCCACTGTCACATTCCCCGCATTCCCCTGTCCATAAGTTGAGGCAATAAGTTGAGCGCCATCAGTGAGTGACAACGTTGCTGCATGAATGTCGATATTGCCACCCTTACCTACACCTCCTGTTTGCACGGTGCTGAAGATATAAGCATTACTTACAAGGGAGACAGCATCTTTTACACCTACTGTCACATTCCCCGCATTCCCCTGTCCACCGGTTGAGGCAGAAAGTTGAGCGTGATCAGTGAGTGACAACGTTGCTGCATGAATGTCGATATTGCCACCCTTACCTACACCTCCTGTTTGCACGGTGCTGAAGATATAAGCATTACTTACAAGGGAGACAGCATCTTTTACACCTACTGTCACATTCCCCGCATTCCCCTGTCCAGCGGTTGCGGCAACAAGTAGAGCGCCATCAGTGAGTGACAACGTTGCTGCATGAATGTCGATATTGCCACCCTTACCTACACCTCCTGTTTGCACGGTGCTGAAGATATAAGCATTACTTACAAGGGAGACAGCATCTTTTACACCTACTGTCACATTCCCCGCATTCCCCTGTCCACCGGTTGAGGCAGAAAGTTGAGCGTGATCGCGTAATGAGAAAGAACCAGAATTGATTGTAATGTTCCCCCCATTGCCTTTTGATCCAATATCCGCTCGATTGATAACTATGCTCTCAGCAACTTTGATTTCCCCGGTAGCATTCAGCGTAATATCTCCCCCAATTGTTTCAGGTGTCCCCAAACCTCGCCCAATACCAGCACCTAGAATACTTCCTTCCAATATTTCTAGATTTCTGGCATTGACTGCAATATTACCGCCACCAGCCCCTTCTACGTATATCGCAGCTTGATTGGTCAGGGATACTGAAGCTCGCGCAACATTCTCAGGAAATTTTAAGCTGAGATTATCGCCATTTAAAAGAAGATTGACATTTCCAGGTGCTGCTAACCCTCCTAATTCAACTCTCCCACTATAAGCATTTAACTTCCCGCCATCCATGCTGACATTACCGCCCACTAGCAGCAAACTTTTACCATCTCCTACTCGTAAACCAAATGTATTAAAACCTGCGGGAGTTATTCCTGCTGGTGCGACTGAGTTGTTTTGAATCGGTGCAGCAGCAATTTGATTAAACAACAATGCCGAAGGATTAACTGTTAGTAATGAGGAAGGAGTCTGAGGATTTGTTGCACTAAATTCCAACCCATTGCCAAATACAAAAGAATTCGCCGTACTTGCTACAAAGGAACCCGCCACATCCAACCGTGCATTGTTCCCAAATAAAATGCCATTGGAATTGATCAAAAACAAATTTGCACCACCATTCACCCCCAAAGTGCCGAGAATATTGGAGATATTACTTCCTGTCACCCGTGTGAGAATATTGGAGATTCCCGTGGGATTGGCAAAATAAACTCGTTGGGATTCTCCGACATTAAATTCCTGGAAACTATGGAATAGGTTTGCACCGCGAATTGTTCCACCATCAATGCGGTCAGCAGCACTACCTTTAATATTGACATTAGATGTTATTGAAGAGCGATCGCCCAATGTTCCATCAGGGGTAATCTGGGCTAAAGCGTGATTTTCAAAACAAAATATGACATGAGCAAGTACTTTAGTAATACTAAAAATTATTAATAAACCTGAGTACCAATTCCTATCTCCACAGATTGTCATATCACAACCAGCCTCGCTTGCTCATTTCCTATCTGTGAATATGCAATCAATTTATTCAGGACTTACGCAGCGATAATTGGTCATTGCGTACCGCCAAGGGCGGAACCCGTAGGGTACGAAACGCAGGTAGTGAAGCAATCCCAGTCTTGATGAGATTGCTTCGCTTCTCTTTGCTACGCAACGCTAACGCGAACGAGAGGCAACTCTTGGAGACGCTCTTGCTAGCTTGCTTAAGAGCAGGGGTACGCCAACGCGATCGCTCGCAATGACGTAAATACGTTACCTTTGTGTAAGTCCTGTTATTGATAAATTTTTCTACAATTAATTTCAGCAGATATTTGAACTAGATAAGAGTAAAGTTTTTAAAACTTAAAATTAGGTATGGGAAGCGATCGCATCCATCACAGACTCAAGCTGTTGATTCAGCTTTGCATTTAGGATGCGATCGCCTGTGCAATATCTTTAGGTGTAACCTCTATTACTAACATCGTTATTTTTTGGTCAGGTCAGGGAACTCTATAAATACGGTTCAGTAATTGCCCAGCGCTGACCAGATTTGGGCTGCTCTGAACCGTGTTGTAACGATATCTTGAGTTTTGAGGATCGGCTGATGGATAAATCAATTATTCAGTTGGTTGACGAATTACCGACTGACAATATTACTGTCAAAGTTTTAAAGGCTCTTGATTATGTCGCACCAGGTGAATGGAGCAATTTGACAGGGTTTGACAATAATATCTGCGCCATTACTGGAGAAACCGATGCTAAGGTAATTCAAAAAATCCGCGATCGCGCTGCTACTTTATACGTAGATCCTCAACAAGGCTACCAGTTTGCAATCAAACTTTATCAAACAATTGATAAGGCAGACACAGCTATGGCAGCGGCGGCTTTAGCGAATAAAGTTAGTGAGAAAATCGGCTTTCTTTCTTTTTTAGGCAAAATTACTCCCAAAGCCGATGTCACCCAATCCATTGATTTGGTACTAAAAATCGCCGTCGAAATCATCGCCTTTTGCAAACTAAACGGCATTCCTCAACCTAATCCCCAAGAGTTTGCTAATTCCCTTGCTAACAACTATCAAAATGCATCCCTAATGCGGATGGTAGCTCTAGTTTGTCTAGACGGAATTCTGCCCTTGGGCCCTGACTTTCTCAGCAAAATTCACGGAGTTATTAGTGGCACTGATGCTGGCGCAATAACTCAAAATCCGGTTTTCTTAGCCGTTAATAACTTTCTTCCAGGCAGTAATCCTTCTGATAAAGTTGGTTTTATCAGTCAGGGTTTCAACTCCGTGCAAGGCTGGATGAATAATTTAGTATCCAAAACAGGCATAACCCCGCAATCAATTTCTAGTAATTTGGGTAATTTTATTCAGATTGCTGATGATAATTTAGATTTAGTTGCAGCATTCCTAGATCAAACTACCAATTACTACGAGCATACAGGAATTCAAACTGTCGTTCGCAGTTTGATTTTGCAAGCATACACTCTAGTAAAAGAGGAAATCAAACTAGAGGAACAAAAGCCGATTCAAGATGTCTCATCTGCGGTTAAATCAGATAAGAATCAGTATGAAGTCAGCAAAACAGTAGAAGTCTGGGATAATGATGATGAGGATTGGTATCAAGGAACTATTGAGAAAATCCAAGATGACCAGTTCTTTGTTCATTACCTTGGTTACGGTTCATCTTATGACGAGTGGGTAGGCGAAGATGACATTCGGACTCGCGATCTTCGCTCCACTGATGAAAATGGATATGCAGTAGGTCAAAAGGTAAAATGTTGGGATGATGACCAAGAAGCTTGGTATTCCGCAACAATTGAGCAAATCCAAGGTCAGCAATACTATCTTCACTACGTTGGTTATGACTCATCCTATGACGAGTGGGTTGATAACGATGAGATTTCCTAACTGTTGAGTTAGCACGGGGCCGGCGAGAGCGATATCTCTGATGGGCTGTTCGGTGACGCGCCCTGTGCTAGCATATAGTACTTTTAAAAACTCTTGACTTTTTTTCATTAATAAATTAAGTTGCTCTGTAACCCTATAAATATTACTTCTTTCTTTTTAACTTTTTACTTTTACCTTGTTTGGTCATCTAGCTTTCTACTGGATCGAGGTTATTGTAAGTTCAAGGGTTTAAGACCCCTACATCTATATGTAGCACCAGTTTCAGTCGGGGTTTAAATCCCCGTCTGAAATGTTTTTAATTTTGAATTTTGTTAGCGCAGCGTTAGTGAGTCCGCGTACTCTTACAGAGAAGCAAGCTACGCTTTTAGCGTCTCGTAGAGAGCGTCATTTTGAATTTTGAATTGTTAAAATTCCTCTTTAGACAAGAATGGTTCAAATGAATGGTAAGCCTCATAATTACGAAAATGTCTAGCGTATAAGTCAACACCATCACTAGTTGAGTCAAAGTCATTATCCAATACTGAATTTACATCTACCACCTGTTTCAAAGACCAGGTAATAGTTTCTCCATCCTGATTTTTATAGCTTACTTCTTCTTTTTTTGCGTAACTTATAGCCTTTGTTTGAGCTTTCTCTAAAGAGCTAGCTTTGAGCAGCACAAAGCATTCCTGGTATAACGGTTGATAATCCGGTGCATTGGAGGATGATTCATAAAGAATTACCGCAATGTAAAAGGATTCTGTTTCATCTGCACTTTCGGGTTTCATCCAATATTCTCCGACACTACTTTTTGAATCTACCATCATTCAATAACTTCCAAGCCCTTTTACCAGCGGCTGAGCTGTTGTTTTTGATGTCTTCTAAATAAGAGTTTAAATACTCGCTGGGAAATTCCCGTCTAATTGATGCTTTGCGGCACGCACTAATAAAAGTATCAGCGAATAAACTTAAGTTTTCATTTGCTTCACAACTCCCACCCGGTCTAACTTGACTTATTACTGAGGACAGCTTGAATAAATATGTATTCTTGAAAGTATATGTCACAGTTTGGGAAGGGGTGGCAATCGGTTGCAGAAGTAATCCCACAGCTAAAAAACCAATAAGTGGGTTGCATAGACGTTTTTGTAGCATTATGATGAAATTTAAGCAAACTTGATAGAAATCCTAGTTTCTCTAGATATCATTAATACCGTAATTTCTGGTAAAAATTTATAACCATGTTCAAAAAGCTACATTTATCACAATCAGCTAAGTGATATTTCTAGCTACTGACAATTGCAGGTGCTTTCATCGTTAATAGTTCAGGTTAATTACTAATGAGAAATTCATAGACACTGTAATTGATAATTCATAATTATGTTTCATCTGGATATTTTCACCTCGCCTGAAGCAAGACTGCTTGTACAACCAGGGGAATCAAACACTTTTTAATTAATTAAGAGTTACGAATTATTTGGACACTTACGCTACGATATCCCCTATTGCCTTCGTGCAATGAACGTGAGGAGTAGTGCAGGTCAAACACGAACATGACAGAAGAATTTAATACACAGGGCGCAGAAAATTTAGTGGCGATCGCTAACCAATTCGCCCAACTGGGGAAGGTTACAAGCGTTAAAGTATTTGGCAGTGGTAATATAAATGACACCTTTTTAGCAACTCTAGATTCCCCAAATGAACAACATTTTGTCCTGCAACGCATTAACACACAGGTGTTTCGTCAGCCACAACTGATTATGCAAAATATGCGTACCTTAACTGAACACGTTCAAAAAAGGTTGCAGGATATCCCCCTTAATCGTCGCTGGGAAGTGCCACGGGTACTGTTGACCAAAAACGCTCAAGACCACTGGAAGGATGCAGATGGCTCATTTTGGCGGGCAATCAGCTTTATTCAAGGCTCCGAGTCCTTTGATAGTATACGCGATCGCTCCGACGCGAAAGAAATCGGTTATGCCTTGGGAATGTTCCACAATCTGATCAGCGATTTGCCAGCAGAAAAACTTGCTGACACCCTTAAAGGGTTCCATATTACACCGTTTTATCTCCAGCATTACCAGGAAGTTTTGCCGAAAACTAGTGCGCCTCAATCTTCTGAAGTTAATTATTGCTTACAGTTTGTTAGCGATCGCCAAACCTTTGCACATATTCTAGAAAATGCCAAATCTGAAGGCAAGCTACCCCTACGTCTGATGCACGGCGATCCCAAAATCAACAACGTTATGTTTGATATTGTTACCCAGCAAGCCGTCAGCGTCATCGACCTCGACACCGTGAAACCCGGTCTGGTACATTACGATATTGGTGATTGTCTGCGATCGGGTTGCAATCCTGCTGGTGAAGAAACCGAGAATTGGGAAAGTATTTATTTCGATACCGATTTGTGTCGGGAAATCCTTCAAGGTTATCTCGCTGTGGCTAAGGCATTTCTGACCGAGAATGATTATGCATACATCTATGATGCTATTCGTCTAATTACTTTTGAACTAGGACTGAGATTTTTTGCTGATTATTTAGCAGGTAATGTCTACTTCAAAGTTAAGCACCCAGAACATAACTTAGCAAGAGCGATCGTCCAGTTTAAGCTTACCGAAAGTATTGAATCTCAAGAAACGCAGATTTGCAACATTATTAAAGACATGAAATGAGGAAACAGACATTTTCCCTGCAACCCTTTCCTTCTACTGAGTACTTTCCTAATTTGAAAATTACAGGCAATATCTCCCGAAATGCTAATCAACTTGCCATCTGCTACAACCTTGGAGGCGACTTAAAAAAAATTGCAATTTCCCCACCATCAAATGCACCATCACGCAAGCACGAATTGTGGGAAGACACTTGTTTTGAATTCTTTCTTGGCATCAAAGATTCTGCACGGTATTGGGAATTTAACCTTTCTCCCGCCGGACACTGGAATATCTATCGTTTTAATGGGTATCGTCAAGGGATGCAAGAAGAAATAGCTTTTCAAAAGCTACCATTTAATGTTCAGAATCAAGCCGACGGTTTAGCACTTGTGTTGGATGTCGATTTGAGTAAAATAGTCTCGGCAGAACAAGAAATTAAAGTTGCAATTACTACCGTTATCAAACACAGAGATGGTGAGGTGACTTACTGGGCGTTAACTCATCAAGGCGCGGAGGCTGACTTTCATCTCCGAAACAGCTTTATTATAAGGTTGTAAGTTATACCTAAAATAAATCTTAGAAGACTAATAGGGTATCGACTCTTGAGTGTCAACTCATTTCTAACTGCTATAGAAGTCTTTTAACTGTTAGTTTGACATCTCTAAGTAAAAAAAGTGGGAAAAGTAGGAAAAGTAGGATCTTGAGTACAAACTGTTGACAAGCTGTCAAATAACCTGTTAGTTTTCAAGTGGCTATCAGGCACAATAAATTGAAAAATAAACGGCTTATGCCTTATCAAATAGGAATCATCTATTTTTTGATAATTCATGTAAGAGAGTCATAGCACACTCAATCACACAGGTTGAAAACAACTAAAAAGAGTCAAATTATATGTTAAAAATATTTTCAACAAAGAAACAAGCAACAAAACAAGTACCTACAGTCACTCAAGAAGATAGGGAGTTGTTTGAAGAACTAGAATTATTTGAAGAATTGAGCGATGCAGAATTAATGGCAGTAGTCGGAGGCTTGGGGGTCGAAGCAAAAGTAATAGGCCTGTCTTTAGAATGTGTACAGCAGACCGTTACATGTTTGGGTGCGCAAAGCTTGCCAGGTTGCACTGAATTAATAGTTTGTGAAGGACAAGCTTGAAAAACACATTATACCAGTTTGTGGTAATATAGCAATCCGATTTGATTTCTGAATTACTCGTAGAGACCGGGGACTGCGGACTGGGGGGTGGGAAGAAGAAATAAAGGTGTACCTAGCTTCGCAAAAATCAAATATGAGTCCTATATAGCAATCACAATTGAAACGTGAGAAAATCCTGAAATAAAAACTACCTATTTACAAGCTTTTCAGCCATTTTCTTTCTCACAACTGGTTTAGGATTTCTATAGTATCGGTGTAATTGCTCTACTTAACCCAGCTTTTGGGAATACTTGTGTAAATGCTTAACAATTTGCACTCTAATAACTTATGATAAACAACAAAATTGCTGACTTGGAAACTGGCTTGTTTGAAGAATTGAGTGATGCAGAATTAATGGCAGTAGTAGGAGGTCTAGATTTATCTCCTCAGCAAGCCCTAATTCAAGGAAGTTTGAATCAACCATGTATAGCTTTACCTGCTAAAGCTAATGTTCAATCCGTACTTGCTTTAGTAAATGTAGGAGTTCAAGATATTCCTGTTTTAAGTTCCCCACAAAATCAACAATGTACAGAGAATTCAACACAAGCAAAAGGAGATGAACCCCTGTCACACATACTAGATAATATACCAGTTTTGTCTGGAAATGGTTCTCTCGGTAGCTGAAACTTAGATGGGATAATAGCTATTGACTATTATGATTAAATAGCGATCGCCAGCATTATGTATTCAATTTCTGTTATAAGTTCTTTGGTGGTTGGCAGTGTATTTCTGGTGACTGGTGTTGTCAAAGCACTCGCACCCACAAAGTTTCTTATTCACATCAGTCAATTGCGGTTATTTCCGCAAAAAGTAAATATCGGTGCAGGGATCGCTTTTACAATTCTAGAGTGCGTCCTGGGAATAGCCCTGATTTTGCGTCTGTTTCCCCAGTGGCTATTTATCGGTACAATTGTTTTACTATTGCTCCTATCAAGTTTAACTTATTGGAGTACTTCGACCAAACGCACAGATGATTGTGGTTGCTATAACGGTCTAATTGACATCAGTCCCAAACAAAGTTTACTCCTCAATGCTCTCTACATTACTTTGATGGGGTTGGCTTGGTTTTATCCGGTTGCTGATATTTTAACTGTTTCGCAGCAAGTGACAGCATTATTGATTTCTTTAGCAACAAGTAGTCTATTAACTGCTGTTTCATATATATATTACTGGAAGAAGAAAAAACCTATTTTAGACTTAGATCCGCTTAAGGTTAATCGTTCTTGGCAACCACAATGGCTAAAGGAATATGCCGAAAGCTTAACAACGGGAGAAAAACTGGTTGTGTTTTTAATGCCTGGTTGTCCAACATGCAAAAACTGGCTCAAAGTGCTAAAAGTGGTTCATCAAAGAACTGATTTACCTGATGTAGTAGCTGGAGTTCCCCAAACATCAGAACAAGTTGAAGAATTTGTTCAATCTAATAATATCAACTTTCCGGTAGTGGCAATGAGTCCTACTGTAGTGGCACGCTTAACCAATGCTTTTCCCACTGCTGTATTGTTAGAGGAAGGTATAATTCGAGAGAAATGGTTAGGAGTAATGCCGCTAACCTTTGTGAAACGCGTTAAGCCAAGCTTATCTGTTCCTAGCAGCTAGCCGATTGCGCAAGCCTTGTGGATCAAATTTTGCTTGATTCATTGCCCGAATCTCTTGTGACTGTTACTGTCGCTGTTGCAAGTAGGCTTCTACTTCTGCCTGGTGATTGAGATAGAAGGCGATTGTGGCGTAAACATCGGCCAGATTCAGCGATGGATAGCGATAAACAATTTCCTCTGCTGTCGCGCCTTGCTTAAAAACAGCAGCTATAGTATCCAATGTTATACGAGTGTTTCCCACGAGAACTACACCATCTTTATTCGATCTCAGAGGAGCAGGTTCAGCAATAATCGCTAGTGTCATGAGCGCCTTCAAATTCATTGTTTTGATAGTAGCAAATCGGCTTTGCATTAAGAATACTGAAGCCACTTCTCCCAAGTCTGTAGCGACTACTCCCAAGTCTGTAGCGATTACTCCCAAGTCTGTAGTGACTACTCCCAAGTCTGTAGCGACTACTCCCAAGTCTGTAGCGACTACTCCCAAG
>NZ_JAVRBM010000076.1:12199-39281 GCF_034531255.1 Nostoc sp. ChiQUE01b
GTAGCGACTACTCCCAAGTCTGTAGCGACTACTCCCAAGTCTGTAGCGACTACTCCCAAGTCTGTAGCGACTACTCTCAAGTCTGTAGTGACTACTCTCAAGTCTGTAGTGACTACTCCCAAGTCTGTAGCGACTATTCTCAAGTCTGTAGCGACTACTCTCGTGTTTCCTACCTTTTGCCTCTTGCCTTCGTACACGAGTAATTATATACCGGGATATTACTGGTATAAGCTAAAAATTTTACGATTGGAAATTGCGATTTATGCTGAACCGGAATCGGGTTTAATTGAGGCAAGCTAGTTCTAGAAGTATCTTAAAAGAGCAAATTTATGTCTCGTCAAAAACGTACATCCCGCATTTTAGAAAAAGCTGAATTAAGAGCATCTGGGATGAAATCGATTGTTCCAAGCATTAAATTTGAAGAGGATTATACTTTAGAAAAACTGATTGAGTCAATCGAACAGTTGCGTAACAAACTTGATGTTCATAATAGCGCTCTGGCTATAGTTGACTCTTCTTTAACAGAAGTTGAACAGATAGAAAAAAACTTAAGGCAGCTTTCTGAGAAAATGTTAATGGTGGTTGCTATCAAGTACGGCAAAGACAGCGCTGAATATGAAATGGCGGGTGGTGTTCGCAATAGCGATCGCATTCGCAAAATGAGATCGAGCCGCTTAAAAAATCTTGCAGAACAAGCATCAAATAAGAATGGAAAAACTGCATAGAAAATAAGGTAATACCATTTTAGATTTTAGATTTTGGATTAAAATCAAAATCTGAAATCTAAAAAATGGTTTTAAGCCTCTCCATTCATGGAGATAAAAATAAAAAAACGATTACTTTCAAGCCTCATCTTTATAAGGAGAGGTCAACAAATTTTAGATTTTGGATTTTAGATTTTAGATTGACTGCACCCACTCTTGGGATACAGCGTGTGGATTTTAAATTGACGATTTTAGATTTGTTCCGCCCACAAGGGGCGGGGCTTGAACCGAAAAATAATCCAAAATCCAAAATCCAAAATCTAAAATCTAAAATCTAAAATTCAGAGGTCAAACCAAACATTTACAACTGTTTATCAAACAAAGTCAACCAAAAGATAGATTTATTTTGCCGAAATTTGTTAAAGCCTTAGCTACAATTACTAAAAAAATTGTCTCTAACTAAGATCGGTTATGCTGGCAGGAGTGCAGACAGAAGATATATCTGTACAACTGTTTGAGGATGCGGTTTCTGGGAGGGCTAAATGAACTCAAAATATAACTTTCAATACTTTCAAGGAAGTTCTCTTTCCGATTTGTTTGCTCAAGACATCACAGATGCATCTTATGGGTTTATCCTAAATTACCCTGCAACTGCCAGTTGGGCTGCTTATCCCAACCTAGAAAAATATTTTATTCAAGATGGCAGTAGTGAAGCCACCAAAACCTCCTTTGACAAGATTTGCCAAAAGGAACCTTGGAAAATTTTAGCTGTGTTAGGCGATCGCATTCCAGGAATTGCGATTAATCCGCCGCCGAAGTCGCTGCTTGCATACTGGCAAGAGCATTTTGGCTTCAGCTACTCCAATAGGTTGATGATGGATCGCTTGACTTATCTGGACGATCTCAGCCACAGCGAACGCTTTGACAAACTCATCACTCTATTTCCCTTTGATCGCCTAAAACCTGAAAAACACGCTATTGATTCAGACACCCATTACCGCTTACTCAGCAAAGTAACCCTAGCCGAACTGGGGGTGCAATGTCCAAAATACGAGAGTTATAATTTGCACTCCTGTAGTCTAGAAGACATTCATTTACCACAATTTCCTTACTTAATTAAAACGTCCCACGGACTCTCAGGAGAAGGCACTTATATTATCAAAAGCCTCAGCGATCTCAACTACTGTCTTGAAGAAATCAATAAATATCTGGATATTAAGTTGCTCGATAGAATTATTGTCTCGGAGTTTATCAAGAATCAGGTGCAGAATTACTGCGTACAGTTCTATGTTAACAAGGCGGGAGAGATAACCCTCATCGGCACTACCAGCCAACTCGTCACTCCAGAAGGGAACTATTTAGGGGGACTGATTGACTACCGCAACACTGACATGAGCAAGTTCTTTAAGATGATTGCTGCCATTGGTCAGTATGCTTACAAACAGGGTTATTTCGGCGTAATTGGGTTCGATGTGCTGGAAGATAAAGACGGACAATTTTATGCGATCGATGCCAATTTCCGAGTTAATGGATCGACTCCGTTGTGCTTGCAGCGTCATACCCTACTGGGACTGGGAAAGGAAGTTGCTAAATATTCTAGTAGCTACCGCATGGAAGGAACGTTGGATTCAATTTTAGTGACTTTAAAACCAGAACTAGATCGTAAAGACTTAATCGTTCTGTCGGCTTTAGAGAAGGTCAAATACGGAAAAATATACACCGAAATTTATGCGATCGTCACTGGAAAAACTATCGAAGAAATGCAGCATATCGAGCAGAAATTACAGACTAAGGGATTACAATGGCTCCCTTAAACAGATTTAATAAGATAAAGTTGCAGCATTGCCACACACTGTACCATTGATTCGATTGCCAGAACAGTCTGTGTTTGAAACTTAGTGCAAACAAACACCATCTAATATCATGTCCGGTTAAAGACTTATCATTAAGAAGGCAGTTCTTGCTGGGGGAGAAAGAGTTTTCAGATTTTTGCACAGATGCAAGAATCATAACTAATCAGCCGGACATGATATAACTTCGTTTTTGCAGTCAAAGGTAGCCGCTATCTTACCCACATGAAGAAGTTAAAATACTCCTACTAGATATATAAATATTCTCTAACCCACGAAAGATTTAGATATCTTCAGCAATTAATAATATCAGTGAATATACTTTAATCTCCACATTGCAGTCATGGAATCGTATGACGTTATAATCATTGGTGCTGGTCATAATGGCTTAGTTTGTGCAGGCTACCTGCTAAAAGCTGGTTACAGCGTCCTTTTATTGGAAGGGCGATCGCTTCCTTCCTGGTGGCGGTTGTACGACAGAAGAACTTATGCCTAACGAAGCGCCTGGTTTTAAATTTAACCCTTGCGCGATGAACCACCTGTTTATTTTCTTGGGGCCAGTCATCCAAGAGTTGGAACTGCATAAGTACGGCTTGGAATACCTGAGCTGCGATCCAGTTGCCTTTTGCCCTCATCCTGATGGCAAGTATTTCTTAGCCCATAAATCGGTGGAAAAAACTTGTGCGGAAATTGCCCGTTACAGTCAGCGTGATGCTGAAAAATACGCTGAGTATGCCGACTTTTGGCAACGCTTTATCAAAGGGATTGTCCTTTCTTCAATGCACCACCCAAATCAATTGTTGATATTGCAGGCAATTACAATCTCAATAGTCTGCAAGACTTATTTTCTCTTCTAGGTGGCTCTAACACAACCCTTGATTTACTTCGTACCCTACTCAGCAGTGCCACAGATAATATCAACGAGTATTTCGATTCTGAGTTTCTCAAAGCACCTTTGGCTAGACTCTCAGCAGAACTGAGTTCCCCTCCCTCACAAAAAGCTATGTCCTTCGGGGCGATGATGATGATGTTGCGTCATAATCCCGGTATGGCAAGACCACGTGGCGGTAGTGGCGCACTTGTCGAAGCTTTGGTGAATATGGTCAAAAGTCAAAGTGGCGTTATCCTCACCGACCAAAAGGTAGAAAAAGTATTGGTAGATAATGGTAAAGCTGTCGGTGTGCGGGTTGCAGGTGGCAAAGAATATCGTGCCAACAAAGGTGTTATCTCAAGTATTGATGCCAAGCGTTTATTTTTGCAACTAATGGATACTAGCGATGTGGATAGTGCCGATTGCAACCTGCGCGAAAGATTAGACCGCCGCATCGTCAACAACAATGAAACCATCCTGAAAATTGATTGTGCTTTATCTGAACCGTTGCGCTTTGTCCACCACAATCATCAAGATAACTATCTGATGGGTTCTGTTCTGATTGCCGATTCCGTCAATCATGTAGAACAAGCTCATAGTCTGATTACTTTAGGCAAAATTCCTGATGAAGACCCATCAATGTACGTGGTAATGCCTACCGGACTCGACCCATCGATGGCACCGTCAGGCAAGCACACATTATGGATAGAGTTTTTTGCACCTTATCAAATTGCTGGTGCAGAGGGTACGGGGTTAAAAGGTACGGGTTGGACGAATGAACTGAAAAACAAAGTTGCAGACAAGGTGATTAATAAACTAGCGCAGTACTCGCCCAATCTCCAACATTCAATCATCGCGCGTCATGTTGAAAGTCCGGCTGAGTTGGGAGAACGGTTAGGGACTTACAAAGGTAATTATTACCATATTGATATGACCTTAGAACAAATGCTTTGCTTCCGTCCCTTGCCGGAATTAGCTAACTACAAAACATCAATTGATAACTTGTATCTTACTGGTGCTGGAACTCATCCGGGTGGTTCAATTTCTGGTTTGCCGGGACGTAACTGTGCGCGTGTGTTTTTGCATAATGAGCAACCCATTGCCCAGAAAATCAAAAAAGCGGGAGGTTCAATTAAATCTGCTTTCGCATCTGTCTTGCGGAGGGAATCAGACTAAGAGGCTGTTTGTAAATAAAGTAAATAGCATCAGGATCTTGATTCATTTGAAAGTTGAGTCTGAAGTAGGTAAACAGCTACAGATGAGATTTTGTAAAGCTTCTTGAGCAAGTTCGTGATGCTTTTTCGCCCAAAGTATCAAAAGTCTATAAAATGCCCTGAGATACTTCCTGTGATGCTTTCAGATTCCCCAATAGACAGAGAACTGCAACCATAATAATAATTAACATATATATATATAGTAGAGTTATTAAAAAATATTTTTAATAGCAATTGATACTAACAAAGCGACTGAATTACTTACTGAAGCTCAAGTCTCTAACGCTGTCGAAACCAATTCCCAATCCCTAATTTATTTTAAAAAGTAACACTTATGCAATTAAAGCCAATCAATCAGCAAGTCGTTTCTGTCGTTGGAGCTTCCAGTGGGATCGGACGGATCACAGCTCTTGAGTTTGCTAGACGAGGGGCAAAAGTGGTAGTCTCCGCTCGCGGTGAGTCGAAGCTAAAGTCTTTAGTGGAGGAGATTCGCGGCTTTGGCGGCGAGGCAACTTATTGCGTGGCTGATGTGGAAGTATTTGACCAAGTTAAGGCGATCGCAGATAAAACTGTGGAAGTGTACGGGCGACTCGATACATGGGTACATGTCCCCGCTATCGGCATCTTTGCCACTTTCGACAATACAACACCAGAAGAGTTTAAGCATGTCATTGATGTCGATCTCATGGGACAAGTGTATGGTGCAATGGCGGCCCTACCCCATCTGAAGCGTGAGGGACGGGGGGCATTGATCCATGTCTCTTCAATGGAAGGTACGCGATCGCTCCCCTACCAAAGTGCTTACTCGGCAGCCAAGCATGGGGTGGAGGGTTTTATTGAAGCCATGCGTGTTGAGTTGCAACATGAAAAATGGCCGATCAGTGTCACAAGTGTGAAGCCAGCAGTGATCAACACTCCCTTCTGGAACAATGGCCTGACAAAATTAGGTGTAAAGCCTGCCGGAATACCACCTTACTACGAGCCTAAACTTGTAGCTGATGCTATCCTCTACGTAGCTGAACATCCAACTCGTGACTACTTGGTTGGGGATGTATCTAAAATATTAGATTTGCTACAGCGCATCTCACCACCATTAGTAGATTCACTGTTACTGCTCGTCGGCTTCAATTTACAGCATAGTTCCGAGCCGAAATCTGAAGATGCATCAAATAATTTTTACCAACCTGTTGCTGAAGACGAAAGAGTTAACGGAGACTACAGTAACTTAGTTATACCTAGCGTTTCCGACTGGCTAGAGAAAAATCCGCTTCTCCAGTGGGGTGCGATCGCTGGTACAGCAGCATTAGCGTTGCTAGCAGCTCAAATAATCAAAGAGCAAGGATAAATAGACCTGTCCAAAAATTTGCAATCCAGTTCTTGCAAGGGTTTAAGAAAATCCTTGCAGACTTTTTGGCAATGTAGTAATGAGATTTTGAGATGGTTACTAATAGTTTAGGGCAGAAAAATACATATAGCAGTCGAAGCATAGGTTAGGACTATGTTGGTTGCTGAAACCTTTGATAATACTGAGTTTCTACTCAGCACGGGCTAAACGCCCCGCTACCGCTAACAGCACGGGCTAAACGCCCCGCTTCCGCTAACAGCACTCAGCACTTTGCTATAACTATTGATTCAGGCGATCGCTATTTTTTCTCAAATTGAATCAAGCAATACTCTAAGAGGGTATTGGCGTATTTTACTCTTATTCAGGTTCGTCAATATTTAGGTGCGTTTGCCCTGTTAGTTTGATAGGTTGATTTTTACATCAATTAATAACGAAGTTTATAGCTAAATTTGTAGTGGACATTAATAAAATAATTTAGGTTGTGTCATCGTAAATCTCAGCAGTCAAATTGTCTGATCCAGGAGCATTCCAGCCAATGAGAGACTATCAACGCACCCTACCGCCTCTGTGGATAGGTTCGGCGATCGCCTTCTATGCCTTTATTGCCATTGGCATCGCTGAAGCAGGATTAGGAGTTCTTCTGCCCTCCATTCTGTCTACCTATAACCTGACTCCAGCAACCGTCACCCTGCTGTTTGTCAGTCAAATTAGCGGCTACATTCTGGCAGCATTCACCAGCAGTCTTGTGAGTAGTCGGCTGGGGTTAGCCCGAATGCTGTTAATTGCTGCGGGTGCGCTGACGATGGCACTGACGATCTATGCCATCTCACCCTCCTGGTTTCTCATGGTTGCTGCCGGATCGGGGTTGGGATTGGGCATTGGGTTAATTGATGCAGGTATTAACACTTACATTGTGCAAGATTCCCGCAGTGCCAGTCTGATTGGTTTGCTCCATGCTTTCTATGGTATTGGCGCCCTCTCAGGCCCGGCGATCGCTACTACTTTGTTAGCAATTGGCATGAACTGGCGACAGGTTTATGGGGTATTAGCTGGGATTGTCAGCCTATTAATTGTGAGTGTGCTGGGCGTAATCATCTTCAACTACACACCAATGACACAACGGGTATTGGCATCAAATACAACTGCCTTAGAAAATCTGGGCAGAGCGCTCCAAAACCCGATAGTACTGCTAACTGGGCTACTTTTGCTGATTTATGTTGGCACTGAAGCCTGCATCGGCAACTGGGCATACACTGTGCAATCCGTCGCTCGTCACACTCCTACGCTGATTGCTGGTTACAGCGTTAGTGCCTACTGGCTGGGATTAACATTGGGACGTTTCATCTTAGGTTATTTCTTGCAATGGCTTGGAGCAGTCCGCACAATCAGTATGTCGCTCAGTCTTGTAATGATTGGATTGCTTGCTTGGTGGCAACTGCCAGATCAATGGATTAGCTTACCGTTAATTGGGTTTGGGTTGGCAGCCATCTTTCCTGCAACCATTTGGTTAATTCCTCAACGATTACCTGACCCCCATGTTCCTGCGGCTGTTAGCATTGCCACTAGTGCCGCCAGTTTCGGGGCAGCGATCATACCCACTGGAGCAGGCTGGGTTGCAAGTTGGGCAAATTTAGAAATCATCCCAATGTTGATGCTGCCATTGGCGCTCTTAATGGTGGGCTTACATTGCTGGCTGGTGCAACATTCGGTAAGAAGCAAGTAGGGGCACGGTATACCCATTGGTGTCAACTTAAGCAAAAAGTCAGCATTCTAGCAATGCTTTGATAGTTTCATCATTACCAAAAATTTCGTATTAACTCCTTCAATCATAATTGAGGGGCAATCTCCCCATGCTTGCTTTCACGAATCAAAAGCAGTCACAAGGCTATTGCCCCTAAATATTTTGAGCGTCGATCGCTCTTTCGCCAGAAACACCTATGAATTATCCTTCATCAGGTTATCTGAACTTATGACTCCACACACCATACTCCGCAATCTCAACACGATTACTCAGCAGTGACGAGTTCAGTACTACCGCGTGTACGACGCCGTGTGAGGCTATTATACAGCATTACACCAATCGCCTTGATCAAATTACCTTCCAATTCCTGGAACAGCTTCATGTTCGTGCCAAAGGCGGCGTTAGCTTCATCAACGATGCGATCGGTTGCCGCCTCGTCAAGGGGTAATTCATCCAAAATTTGCCGATATTTGCCTTTGAATGCCTTCTCATCAGTAATTTCTGGAAACTCATAAAAGGCTGTTCCTTGTCCATCAGACAAATTCATCGCTGTTACAGCAATATTTTTGAGAATTTGTCCCCCGGATAAGTCACCTATGTAACGAGTGTATGAATGGGCGATTAACAATTCCGGTTCTGTAGCAGATATTTCTCGGATGCGTTGTACATAAGCTTCACCTGCGGGAGATAGTTTGATTTGCTCTCTCCAGTTTGCACCAAAGTAATAACTTAGGTCTTGTTCTAGGCTATGCTTGCGGTTTAGCTGAGGAAAGTTAATTTTAGAAACTATTGGGTGCTGGCGATGTTTTTCTATTTCCTCTTCCATCGCTGAGTAGACGAAGTAGAAGTTAGCAACTAGTTTCCGGTAAGAGTTCTTTTCCACTACTCCTTTTAAAAAGCACTTGACAAAACCTACATTTTCTGCCATTGTGTGGGCTTTTTTAGTGCCTACACGTAATTTGGTTGCTAAATTGCTGCTCATGCTAAATTTCTCAACTTTAAAAATTCAACTGCCGGAGTTTTAACCGACCAACGGCTAAAAAGGCCATTAAAACGTTACCTTAAAACTATTTGATGAGAATTTATATTAAAATTTTTTAAGCTTTATATTTTCGTAGCTTTTTACACAACAAACTTACTAAATGAACAAAAGTTTATATTGCTGGGATTTTAATTTTTTGTTTTTAGCAGCTAGATTATGCTTTCATTCTCAAGTTTACCGGAAAATAACTTACTTTATACAAGTTATAAATATTACTTAAATCTAAAAAAGACATTAAGTATTAACTAATACATATAAGAGTCCAGACTAAGATAGAGGGCATAAGAAAAAGAATTAGCTAAAATAAGTAAACTTTACTTACTAACGTAAAAACCAATACTGAATTCATGAAATATTTACAATTACAGCCGATTTGTTTAAGTGTTTTTACTTAAAATTAAGTTTATCTAGAGCAAATTTCTCAAGAGAATAAAGAATGCCGAAATTGCTCAATCAAGTTTCAAGTGCTATTTTTCAGTTTGTTGTGTGGAGTGTTTAAATAATATGGTTTCATCTGTAACTCGGACATCAGGTATTGCTGGGAATTCTGCTTCGGAAGCTAATGGATTAGGCAAAAGGATTGAAAGCAGTTTTGTACTGAATTTACTACCACTACCAGCAAATCCGTTATTTGGCACAGATGGTATTCGTGGGCGAGTGGGAGAATTACTGAGTGCGCCCTTAGCATTACAAATTGGTTTTTGGGCGGGTATTGTTTTACGTAACCATGCTACTAGTCTGGGGCCAGTGATTCTGGGACAAGACTCCAGAAACTCCAGCGATATGCTGGCAATGGCTTTGAGTGCAGGGTTAACAGCAGCAGGGTTAGAGGTTTGGTATTTGGGATTATGCCCCACTCCTGCCATTGCCTATCTTACCAGCGTTACTGATGCCATCGGCGGAGTGATGATTTCTGCCAGCCACAATCCCCCAGAAGACAATGGGATTAAAGTTTTTGGTGCCAATGGTGGGAAGTTACCGCAAATATTGCAGACAGAAATAGAAGCGGGACTGCGTGGCAAGATATCACCAATAACTAGAGTCAGTAATTTCGGACGGCATTACTCACGTTTGGAGTTAGTGGAAGATTATAGCTCGGCGTTGAAAAAACCCTTGAACAGTGCCCTAAATCTTCAGGGAATGAAGATTGTTTTAGACTTGGCGTGGGGAGCAGCAGTTGGGTTAGCACCATCAGTATTTACACAAATGGGGGCAGAGGTAATCTGCTTGCATAACGAAGCAGATGGCGATCGCATTAATGTTAACTGCGGTTCTACGCACCTAGACATTCTGGCAGCAACGGTACAAGAACACAACGCCGATATCGGCTTTGGCTTCGATGGCGATGCCGATCGCGTCTTAGCAGTAGACAATACCGGCAGGCAAGTTAACGGCGATTACATTCTCTACCTGTGGGGACGCCACTTACAACAAAACCAACAATTGCCAGACAACCTGATTGTATCTACAGTCATGGCCAACTTAGGCTTTGAGAAAGCTTGGCAGCAAATTGGTGGTAACTTAATTCGTACCGCAGTTGGCGACCAATACGTGCAAGCCGAAATGCAGCGCACTGGAGCAATGTTAGGTGGCGAACAATCAGGGCATATTCTTTGCCGTCACTATGCCGTGACTGGAGATGGCTTGTTAACCGCATTACACATAGCATCTTTGGTGAGAGAGGCGGGTGTTCCCTTGAGCGAATTAGTAGATCGAAGCTTCCAAACCTATCCACAATTGTTGCGGAACGTGCGCGTTGTCGATCGCGATCGCCGTTTGGGATGGCAAGATTGCCAACCTGTGCAAGAAGCGATCGCTCTTGCTGAAGCTGCAATGGGCGATTCCGGCAGAATTTTGGTTCGCGCCTCTGGCACAGAACCAGTCATTAGAGTAATGGTGGAAGCAGCCAATGCCGAACTCGCTAACTACTGGACAAATGAACTAGTTTCACAAGTACAGCAGCATCTGATGGACTAAATTAGCTAATATCTCATCTCAGCTAAAAAAAACGCCAAATTTAATCACAGCTTCTACGAATTAACCACCCTTGGTTATGTGTAGAAGCTGTAACATTGTGATTACTTATTAAACCTGAATAACCCAATACGGTTCGTTAAGGTTTTTTGATGAAAATTCTAGATCGCTAAAGATGCGATAAATCGCTGTCAAGACGAAACGACCGATATTGATTGTAGAGACGGCGATTCATCGCGTCTCTTGCCTTAACCGAACAGTATTGAGGCTCAATGTCTGACTAGGAACGAGACGCCTCTGATAGAGATGGCGGTTCGATAAATTAAGCTTTTTGGCAATTTTTGCGTAGTCCTGTGTGGAAATCATAACTAATTATGCGGACATGATATGGGACTCATATTTGATTGCGTGAAAAAAACTCAGTACACCTTTATTCCTTTTTCCCAGTCCCCGGTCTCTACGAGTAATTCACCGAATCAAATCGGATTGCTATATGACATTTAGTCTTAACGTGTTATTATTTGCTTCGAGATTCCTAGCTGTTTGTTCTGATAAAAAACTGTGCTTGTTTTTGTTATCCCACTCAAAAGTGCACAAGCTTCCAATTCCTGGGAGCGTGTTACACAATTATTTGAAAGATGCATTAAATCAGTTTGCAATCAAACCTCACCGAACTTTCACGTTATTGTTGTTTGTCACGAAAAGCCCAGAATAGAATTCACTCATCCTCATATTACATACATTACAGTTGATTTTTCCCCTCCAAACGAGCCTACCCGTGAAGCCAAAGGAGACACAGATAAAGGGCGTAAAATCTTAAAAGGATTGGTTTATGCCCGTCAATTTTCTCCGACTCACACTATAACTGTTGATGCTGACGATTGTGTTAGTGGAAAGTTAGCCAAATTTGTTCAACAACACCCTGATTCTAATGGATGGTTTATAAATAAAGGTTATAAATATCAGGAAGGCAGTAATCATGTATATATTAAGAGAAGCAATTTTTATAAAATGTGCGGTACTTGTAACATTATTCGATATGATTTGAATGATTTGCCAGAAACCGCAGAATATAATCGTGGCTACGGATACTATAGATATTATATAGACCATGCTAAAGTTAGAGACATTTTAAAAAACAAAGGAAAATCAATTAAATCACTACCATTTCCAGGTGCGATTTATATTTTGGGAACAGGAGAAAATCTTTTTAACAATTCAAAAAGATTAAGATTTAGCATTTTTAATCGGAAATTGTTAAATCAATCATTGAGAGATGAATTTGGATTATACGATTTACAACAATCAAAAGAAATTTATCAACTATCGGAATTGTAAATTATTTTTGAAAAAGTCTAAGTAGTCTTGTAGAGTGTATTAGCAAAGCGTAACGCACCAAAAGCTTGGAACTGTAAGCTAATGCGCTTATATATTGCACAAACTCCGTATAGACCGTCATTAGTCATTTATGTTTCTAAGGACAAAGGACAAATGACAACCTTCACTAGTTAATGTGCAATTTTTTTTGCGTAACAGCTTACCATAGTTTCGGCGCTAACACACCCTAAATCAAATGTTAGTCCTATATAATGGAGTATTTTGCGAGGCTGATAGGCTACAGTGCCACTATGCCAAAATTCAAATCAAAATCTCAGCAATCTAAAAAATCGAAAAAGCAGGCTAAAAAAGAAACTTCTACCCTTAGCCTCAAAGAACAGTTAGCCCAAAAGCGCAAATCTGCCCAAGTACGTAAAGAACTCACTAGCTTACTCACCACCGCAACCTTTGGCGGTATCTTCGTTGGCATTCTACTTTTTTTCGTAGCTGGAATTAAAGCAGCAGTCCCTGGTGTGTTAGGGATAATAGTCATGTCCCTTTCCTACAAATATCCGCGCCAAGCCCTATATGCCTTCATCATTTACATACCTGTGGGAGGTACTGTCACCTACTACTTGGGCAATAGTCCCATACTCCAATTAGCTAAAGATGCCTTTTACGTTCCAGCGCTAATTGGACTTTGGCAGACTTGCCGTAGACAGGGGCTACCTATAATTATTCCCAAAGGCATTAAAATTCCACTTTATATTGTTTTGGCTTGCAGTCTGCTCACACTGTTGTTTGTCAATGGTGGACAGCAATTTAACCCGCCTAGTGCGGGACTATTAGAAAAAGCACCCCCAGAAATACCATTAGGTATGGGAATTCTGGGACTAAAAGTATTTTTAGGTTATGTCCCCCTGATTGGTTGTGCCTACTATCTAATTCGCGATAAACGGGATTTTCTATTTTTATTGCGCCTCCAGATTGTCCTTACACTGATTTGCTGCGGGCTGGGATTTATTCAATATTTCTTACTATTAACTGGTGTATGTGAAGGCACTAGAGGTTTGGAAGGAGATGCCTTATTTAGAGCAACACTCGAAGCCCGATGTTATTTTGGTGGAGCGCTAGTATATAGTCCCGAAGAAGGGGTTATTCGCCTACCAGGGACATTTGTAGCTCCTTGGCAGTGGGCATGGTTCTTAATTTCTAGCACCTTTTTTACTTTTGCCACCGGCTTCAACGATCCCTCCCCAATATGGCGGATAATCGGTTTAACTTCTTTAGTGGGAGTCTTTATCGATGCTGTAATCTCTGGACAGAGAATCGCCTTAGCTTTAGTACCAATCTGCTTCGGAATTTTGCTATTACTCACCGGACAACTTGGCAACCTGAAACGATTTATTCCCATAGGCGTGGGACTTGCCTTCATTTTGGGAATTGCGATGGTGGCTAACCCTGCTGTCGTACAAGAGAGAACCGAAAGTTTTGCCAGTCGTTGGAACGCTTCACCACCTCAAGATTTTATCATCCAGCAATTTGAAGAAAATTGGAAAAACGTAGACGGGCCATTGGGAAGCGGCTTAGGACGAGCAACAAACTCTGCCCGTGTGATGGGTCAAACTAAGCTTGTGGAAACCTACTACCCCAAAGTACTTTATGAAGTAGGAATTTTTGGATTATTAGCGTTTCTGGGTTTGGTAACAAGTTTAACAATTCTGGGTTTTAAAACCTATCGCTCCATAAAGAACCGTAATTTCCGCAGTTACGGAGCAGCTTTGTGGGTGTTTATATTGTTTATTAGTTACAACACTTACTATTATCCTCTGGATGTCGATCCTGTTGCTGCCTATTATTGGTTTTTTGCAGGAGTTCTTTTTAAGTTGCCAGAACTGGAGAAACAAGATAAGGAAGATGCCAACCCTCAGCAAAAAAAGCAGAAAAGACGTCTAAAAACAATTTAAATCAAATAAAAATGGCCAAAAATATGATTAGAGGTCAAAAATACCTCAGTATTTCAAACCTAACTCTAAATTCTCGCCATACACTTATTTTTCGATGATACTTATTGATGGGTAAGCAATTTCGTAGTCAGGGAGAGGAATGAAAGCGAGGTTTTCCAGAAGCCGTGAAAATACAGTGTGTAAATTAAAGCAATAGCCGTTTACTGAATTTTATGAAAATTAATTTCTACAAGGCTATTATAGAAGTAGTAAAATTACTTAATAAAAATTATGAATAATTGGCCATTAGTTACTGTAGTTATCGCGACCTACGGACGAGAAGAAGCGCTACGCGATAGCATTGTGGATGTCTTAAAACAGGACTATCCAAATTTTGAAGTTTTAATTGTAGACCAAACTCCAAAACACCAACCAGAAATTCAAGCTTACCTAGAAGAGATGCTGGAGGCAGGTAAAATTAAATGGTTGCGCTTAGATTGGGCAAGTTTGCCAGGGGCGCGGAATTATGCTGTGCGGCGGTCATCTGGTGAAATAATATTGTTTATTGATGATGATGTTCAGTTAACCCCTGGATTGTTAACAGCCCATGCGAAAAATTATGTGCAAAACCCAGAGGTGGGGGCTGTAGCCGGTCGAGTCTTTGACAAAATGAAATTAGGTGATTCTGGAGGAGATTTACAGATTGAATATTTGCCTCCCGAAGCTATGGACCCAGGAATTGCTTGGTATCATATTGATTTAGTACATACCATCAAACCCCAACAAGTACTGACAGCGAGGGGTTGTAATATGTCATTTCGCCGCGAAATTTTTACCAAGTATGGATTGAGGTTTGATGAAAGATTTGGTGGGAGTGCAGTACGCGAAGAGTCAGATTTTTGTTTGCGGCTGCGACAAACGGGGTATAAAATTTGGTACGACCCAGAAGCCCATTTGGTGCATTTAGGCGAAGAAACAGGGGGTTGTCATGATATTAGTATGCGATCGCTAAAATATCAACTCACCTTTTACCACAACCATTTTTTACTGGGGCTGAAAAACCTGACTGCGACTCAAGCTTTACGCTTATACGGTCGTTTATTTGACTGTCACGTTCTTGGACGCCCACCTTGTCATAAAAGCGGTTCCCCCATCAAAATCGCCACTCGCGGTATTTTCTACACTTTGGGTTTTTTCAAAGCTTTGGGTACTGTCATCCAATCAATATGGAACGATGGTCAAATTTACAGTCGATTGGATGAACAAGTTTAGGTATTAGTCATTTGTCATTGGTCATTTGTCATTAGTGAATAACAAAGAATAAATGAAAAATGAGAATTTTAGTTGCTAGTCACACTTATATCGTAGACCTCAACTGTGAAAAATTACGCGCTTTATCTCAACTAGAACCTGACATTGAAGTGACAGTTGTAGTCCCAAAGCGCTGGAAACCGGGCGGTGTACAAAACAGAATTATTGAAACTGAATACTGTGATGAAGGTACATTTAGAATAGTTCCAGTTTCTAATTTTAGTCAAAATCATCAGGGACTCCTTACCTTTGGCGCTGATTTAATATCTTTAGTAAAACAATTTCGCCCGCAAATCATCCAAGTGGAACAAGGTTCTAGAGCCTTGGCTTATACTCAAATGATTGCCTTAAATCAGCTATTAGGACTCAAGGCAAAAAATATATTTTTTACCTGGTGGAATCTTCCTTATGAACTGAAATTACCAGTTGCTTTGTTAGAAAAATATAACCTCAATCACAGCCACGGCATTATTTCTGGCAATCAAGATGGAGCAGAAGTTTTGCGACAACGAGGATATAAAGGGGCAATTAAAGTCATGCCACAACTGGGTGTAGATGAAAGTTTATTTACTCCCAAAACTCAACCAGATTTAGCAGCTAAGTTTGGCATTGAAAAAGAGGATTTTGTAGTAGGCTTTGTGGGGCGATTTGTGCAAGAAAAGGGTTTATTAACGCTTTTACAAGCCTTAATTAGATTGCAAAACAAACCTTGGAAATTACTACTACTTGGACGAGGAGAGTTACAAACTGAATTACTCAAAATTGCGGCAGAAAACAATATTCAAAAACGGCTAATCTTAATCGAAAGTGTTCCCCATGACGAAGTTGCAAACTATATCAATTTAATGAGTACTTTAGTATTACCTTCAGAAACAACTTACAAGTTTAAAACCTTAACTTCTGCTGGCTGGAAAGAGCAATTTGGTCATGTATTAATTGAAGCGATGGCTTGCCAGGTTCCCGTGATTGGTTCTGATTCCGGGGAAATTCCCTATGTAATTGGTGATGCGGGTTTAGTATTTCCTGAAGGTGATGCTCAAGCTCTTGCTAATTGCTTAGTTCAATTAATAGATAAACCAGATTTTGCTCATACTCTGGGTGAAATGGGTTATCAAAAAGCAATGATTCAATATACAAATAAAGCTTTGGCTAAACAGCAATTAGAGTTTTATCAAGAGTTAGTCATTAGTCATTAGTCATTGGTCATTAGTGAATAATAAAGGATAAAGGACAAAGGACAAATGACGAAAGACAAATGACAAATGACAAAAAAATGAAAATATTACAAATTGTCCCCTCAATTTCTTTAATTTACGGTGGGCCTAGTCAAATGGTACTAGGACTAGCTCCAGCGTTAGCAAAAGAGGGAGTAGAAGTTACAATTCTCACAACTGATAGTAATGGTGATAATGGTCAAACACCTCTGGATGTTCCTTTAAATCGCCCAATTAAACAAGATGGCTATGAAATAATTTACTTTCGTTGCGCGCCGTTTCGTCGTTACAAATTTTCCCTAGATTTATTAAACTGGCTAAAACGTCACGCTCACGAGTTTGACATAGCACATATTCATGCTTTATTCTCACCAATAATTAGTGCTGCTGCTATTGTGTGTCGTCAGCAAAAGCTACCTTATATTTTCCGCCCTTTGGGTACTCTCGATCCGGCTGATTTACAGAAGAAAAAGCAATTAAAACAGCTTTATGTCGCAATTATAGAACGTCAAAATTTAGCTAGTGCCGCAGCAATTCATTTTACCAGCGACCAAGAAGCTAAAATATCAGAACGATTTGGAGTATCTACGCCAGATTTGGTAATTCCCTTGGGTGTGATTCCCCGTCAATCTTCTATTAAAAATGTATGTAGTCAGTTAGAACTACCAAAGGATGTAGCGTTGGTGCTGTTTATGTCACGAATTGACCCGAAAAAAGGGTTAAATTTGTTGATTCCGGCGCTAGAGAAGCTGTTAGCAGTTGGTTATAAATTTCATTTTGTCTTAGCTGGTACTAATCCCCAAGAACCAGATTACGAACAAAAGATAATATCCCAAATTCAAAATTCACCATTGCGATCGCACGCTACAATTACTGGCTTTGTCACTGGTGAACTCAAAGTTAGTTTACTACAAGCTGCTGATTTATTTGTCTTGCCTTCCTACTATGAAAATTTTGGGATTGCTGTAGCTGAAGCGATGGTAGCAGGTGTACCCGTAGTCATTTCTGACCAAGTGCATATTTGTCAACAGATACGTGATAGTGAGTCGGGTTGGGTGGGTACAACAGAAGTTGAAGCACTGGTAGAGTTACTGCAAGAAGCTTTAGAAAATCCCGCAGAACGCCAACGACGGGGATTAAACGCCCAAAAATATGCATTAGAAAATTTTAGCTGGGATGCGATCGCAAGGCAAACAATCCAAGCCTACCAAAAAATTCTGACAAACAAACTGTAAGTGTCATGGGAGCAATGTGATAGGTTGAAATAGCAAACTGTAAGATCAATCATCTCTTGTGGCTGCTAAAGATCGCTTTCATCAAGTTGTTAAAACATCTCTCACCAAGGATGGGTGGAATATTACTCACGATCCATTACAAATAAAGGTAGGCGGTGTTGATATGGAGATTGATTTAGGGGCGGAACGGTTACTGGCAGCAGAGCGAGGGGATGAAAAAATTGCGGTTGAAGTCAAAAGTTTTCTGGCTAGCGCATCCCCAATTTACCAGTTTCATACAGCACTGGGTCAGTTCATTAACTACCGAGCGGCTTTGCGTCGTGAAGAACCCGATCGCGTCCTCTATCTAGCTGTCCCTGACTTAACTTATAATAGCTTCTTTCAACTTGATTTTCCCGCCTCAATGCTACAAGAAAATACTGTCAAACTGCTTATCTACGATATTCAATTGGAGCAGATTGTACAATGGAAAATCTGACAGATCAATTAATGAACTATCAGCAAACTGTCCAGCACTTATTAATGGGCTATGCTCAAAATAAACCTGCTTATGGTGATATTGAAGTTGAAACTATTTTTGATACTCAGCGAAATCACTATCAAATTATGCATTTGGGTTGGCAACATAAGCGCTGGATTCATCAATGTGTAATGCATCTTGATATTCGGAATGAAAAAATCTGGATTTTCTACAATTCAACTGAACATGATATCGCGGCCGATCTAGTCAGGCTGGGTGTACCAAAACAAGATATTGTGCTGGGGTTCCATCCTCCTTTTATGCGTGAAATGAGTGATTATGGGGTGGGATGAGAGAGTTAGAGAACGTTTCTCACCGCTCGTCCGTTATCCGAGAGCGCTGACAACCTAAAATTTTGTTTCAAACTGCTAAAGTCCGATTGGGAAATAGGGGTTTTATGTCATGATGGCATACTAGAATATATATGCCTTTCTAACTACAGGGAATCTCTCATGGCTCTCCGTCTAGGTGACACAGTACCCAACTTTACGCAAGCCTCAACACACGGCGACATCGATTTTTACCAATGGGCAGGTGACAGCTGGGTTGTGCTGTTCTCTCACCCTGCTGATTTTACACCTGTTTGTACAACAGAACTTGGCACAGTTGCCAAGCTAAAACCAGAATTTGACAAGCGCAATGTCAAAGCGATCGCACTCAGCGTTGATGACGTAGAATCCCATAAAGGCTGGGTGGGAGACATTGAAGAAACTCAAAGCACCACTCTTAACTACCCAATTTTGGCAGATGCAGATCGTAAGGTTGCTGACCTTTACGATATGATCCACCCCAATGCTAATGCGGCTGTGACAGTGCGATCGGTTTTCGTAATTGACCCCAATAAGAAACTCCGTCTCTCTTTTACCTATCCTCCTAGCACGGGACGCAACTTTGATGAACTTTTGCGGGTGATTGATTCTCTGCAATTAACTGATAACTACAGCGTGGCGACACCAGCTGACTGGAAAGATGGAGAGGATGTTGTAATTGTCCCCTCACTGAAAGATCCAGAAGTACTCAAACAGAAATTCCCCAAAGGTTATGAGGAAGTAAAACCTTATCTGCGGCTAACTCCTCAGCCTAACAAGTAAATCTGAAAATGATTTTGGATAAGAAGCAAAGACGCCAAGATATAATTTTGCGTCTTTGTTTTTTTGCGTGAGAATATAGTCAGTTGGCTAGGCATCCGAACCTGGAGGATATCTCAATGTTTTCATCCCCTTTGGTTTTGCAAATTCCGTCATCAATGCAAATGACAGACGAACAATTTTTTGAGTTTTGTCAGGTGAATCGTGATTTACGCATTGAACGAAATAAATTTGGAGAATTGGTAATTATGCCTCCTACTGGTTCAGAGACAGGAAACCGAGAAGGTAACATATTTGGGCAGTTATGGGTGTGGTCAGAACAAGATGGTAGAGGTATAACTTTTAGCTCTAGTACAGGATTTAAGTTATCAACAGGTGCAGAACGCTCTCCAGATGCTTCCTGGATTAAATTAGAACGGTGGAATACTCTATCCCCAGAACAACAGCGAAAGTTTGCTCCCATTTGTCCAGATTTTGTAGTCGAACTCAAATCTTCCAGCGACAACCTCCAGACTTTGAAGGAAAAAATGGAGGAATATATGAATGAGCCAGAAATACAGTTAGGCTGGTTAATTGACCGTAAGCAGCGTAAAGTCTATATTTATCGTCCTGGATTGCCAGAAGAATGTTTAGATAATCCTGCTACCGTTAGCGGTAAGTTGGTATTGCCTGGGTTTATTTTGAATATGAGTAAAGTTTGGTAAGAAAATTTTATTTAAATTTAGGTTGGCGACAATACAGCAAACTAACTCGATTGAGTGTACCGAGCTCGCCATAACGCAATACGGTTCAGTTAAGGAAATTTATCTGTTGAGGCAGGGGGAGCAGGGGATGCAGGGGGAGCAGGGGGAGAAAAAAAACCTTATCTGAGCCGTATTGCGCCATAACGAGGATTATGCCGAACCTTGGTTAATTCTGACTGATTTATACCAATTCTCCAAAATGAGGCAACAGATATCAATCACCAAAGTCTTACTCCATCTAGGTTTCTTAATTGCAAATTGCGAATTGCGAATTGCGAATTGGTATTACCTGCTGAGGTGGCAGACCCTTGTTGGTATTCCATGGGATCTTGGATTGAGCCTGCCCCCCTGCCTCTCTTATTAAAATTTAACTGCCTCAGTAAAAATTGATGCTATCTGTTGTCCTGACTGACAGCGCTCAAGATACATCTGCGCGACTTGATCCCACGGGTTTTGCTGCAAGCAATCTTGAAAATACTCGGCTGCTGTTGCAAATTGTTGTTGTTCGTAACACGCTAATGCTGACGCAAATAACTCTAAGGTAGCTGTTTTACCTGCACCAATTTTTGGAGGATCGGCTGCAAACACTTCATGAACAATCACAGCATTTGTCTTACCCTTCACCTTTACCTGACCAACTACACGAATACCATAGCGATCGCGATTTTGTAAACGCTCAAAAGTTTGGTCGGTAATTAAGAGTGGGGCGTTGAATGTTTTGGTCAATCCTTCGATTCGCGCTGCTAGATTAACCGCATCACTAATCACTGTGCTATCCATACGATTCAACCCGCCGACTGTCCCCAAAATTAGCGAACCAGTATTAATCCCAATACCAATTTGAATTGGTAAGTAACCATTGGCTTGGCGTTTTTCGTTGTAGGTTGTTAATGTCTGCAACATGGCAATTCCCGCTAGTACCGCATCATCGGCATCTCCGGCAAATAAGGCCATGATCGCATCACCAATATATTTGTCGATAAAGCCATTGTTTTCCAAAATGATCGGCTCCATGCGACTGAGATAGGAGTTAATAAATCGGAAATTTTCGGCGGGAGTCATGCTTTCTGAAAGGGTGGTGAAGGCGCGAATGTCGGTAAATAAGACTGACATTTCCCGCTGCACCTGATCGCCTAATTGCACATCTATAATGCTTTGCTTGTTGAGGAATTGCAGAAATTGGCGAGGGACAAAGCGCTCATAAGCTTTGTTGAGTGCAGCTAAATCTGTATACAAACGGGCATTTTCAATGGAAATAGCTGCTTGTGCTGAAAGTAAGTTGAGCAACTCCAAGCGATCTGGGGTAAATGCTCCTGTTGTCAAGTTATTTTCTAAATAGACAATTCCTGCTAACTTTCCTTGGTTAATCAAAGGAGTACACAGAATCGATCGCGGTTGGTATTGGCGAATGTAGGGATCTTTGATGAATTCCCCAATCCCCACTGCTTCGTGGATGGCATCGTTTAGGACTACATTAGTTTTAGTGCGAATCACATAGTTAACGATCGCAGTTGAGAGAGTTTGGTTATCTTCAATACTGAGTGATTCCAATACCTGAATAGTATTCTCACCAACGGTTCCCTGAGCTTCAATCAAAAATTTGCCTTTGGTTGACAACAGCAAAAATCCCCGTTGCGCTCCGGCGTTTTCGATTAAAATCCGCATTAAATTAGATAACAGTTTATCTAGTTGAATTTCTTCGGAAAGGGTTTGAGAAGCTTTGATAACTGTCACCAAATCCAATGATTCGGAACGACTGGTACTTGTAAGATTGGTCGGGTTAGAAGTTGTGGTTGATAAAGTTGATTTAACAGCTTTTTCGAGAATGCGCGTTAAGATTTGGGGATACTTGGCTTCTAAATCTTTTACCTTGGCGATCGCTCCCCACTGCAAATAAAGATAGCGGGCTTCTTGCAGATAAACTTGGGCAATCTTGGATTTGTTCTGGGCTAGATAAAACTTGGCAGTTAATTCATTGGCGAGAGCTGCTTCATTAAAATATTGGTTTTCTTGGGCTAAGGCAATGGCCTGATCGTAACAGGCGATCGCCTGACTAGATTCCCCATGCACCCGATGCCATTCTGCTTCTACCAGCGCTAATTTATGAGTATAATTGACAGGAGAAAATTTTGCCCATACTTGCAATTTTTTCTGGTTCGCTGCCACTCGCTGGAGTAACTTTTGACGTTCTGCCGTACTGGCAACAGAGGCTAAAGCTAGTCGTCCTAATGAGTCATAAAAGTGGAACCATCCCACAATAAATAAAGCTACGACCGCATCTAAATAAGGAATTGCTAAATCAGCATTCTTGACGGCTGTGGCATAATCTTCAAACCAATAATTCAGCGTTAAGTGATTAGTATAAATATAAAAAATAGCTGTGCGATAGTTATTCTCGATATGCTGGGGTAACATAGCGGTTACATCATAAAATTCCCCCACCAACTGACAGGGATTAGCATTTTTGCCTTGTAAATTAGCAACTGCTTGGCGATAAAGTTGAATGAAAACAAATATCGGTTTTTTCTTGAACTGTTGAACTGCCTCTGCGTAAATAGCTAAACATTCATCCAATTCAGTCAGATTTTGACCAGTAAAATAGCAATGCATAGAGGATGTATTGGCAGAAAATGCAGCGTATTCAGTATCACCCGTATCGCGCCCAATTTGAAATGCTGCTTGCAGTGAAGGAATAGTATTTTGGAGTGGTTCTTGCCAGTGACGGACAAAGGAATTAACTACAAATAAAGTTCTCGCTTGCAGGTGCTTGGCATTGAAGCGATCTAGCACTTTCAAGGCTAATTCACCAAATTTATATCCCCCTTGCAAATCCCCAACAACGCCACAGAGAATCAAGCCATAGGTCGCGTAGGCAAAGGCTGATTCCGCCGCGTTGCCGTATTTCGCGGATATTTCTACCTGTTTAAAGACCGTCAAAGGAAAAATATTCGGGGCTGCTAGATAGGTTGCGGAGGCGATACTTGCAAGGATGTGAATTGCCGCTAATTTCGTGGGATGGGTGAGTTTTGGCAAGTCGGCTAAGGTGTGTACCTGCTTACCTACCAAAGCAAGTTTAGTTTTGAACAATCCCAACATAATTTGCGGTTGGCCGGGGTTGTTAGCTAAGGGAATGCCCAGCAGTTGCAGAACTTGCAGACCGAGTTTAGAAGCTGCTAAGAGTTGATCGTGGGCGATCGCAGCTTGGATTTTGATCGCATAAACCTGCACTTGATCGACTGTGCTGCGGGTCTTTTGCAGTACTTCATCTGTGAGTGCATCCATGCGTTCAAAGTCCCCACCCAGATAAGCAGCTTCGGCGGCGGCGGTGTGCAATGCCAAAGCTAGCTGATACTGCTGCCGCCAACAGTTAGCTGCTAGGCAGTTAATCCCCATTGTCAGATAATCTAAGGCGGGCTGATAGGCTGCTGAGGCTTTGGCTTTGTTACCTGCTGTTAAGTTCAACTGAGCTAGTTTTTGTCGCTGTTGACGATCTGTAATCAGGTCGATGCCAAAATTCAGTTGGTTAACAATGTCAAAAATCTTTTCTTCTTGCTTCTGGGGGGTAATGCTTTGTAATAATAGTTGCCCAATCTGCAAGTGTACTGCCTGTTTTTGATCGGTAGAAATCAGTGAGTAGGCAGCTTGCTGGACGCGATCGTGCAGGAATTTGTAGACTACATCCAAATTTGTCAAGTTCGCTGTTACTTCTCGATCAGCAACTTGCAAGAGTTGATAGTCATTGCCTTGGGGTAAAATTAGTCCTGTTTGCACGGCTTCCCAGAGTTGGGCGGCGACATCTGCAAGGGATTTTGAGCTAGCGATCGCCAAAGTATGCAAATCAAAGGAATTGCCAATACAAGCTGCTAATTTTAAAGCTTCTTGGGCGGCTACTGGCAGCTTTTGAATTTTCAGCGCCATCAACTCCACTACGTTATCGGTAATCTGCGCTGCCTGGATTTTTGTCAGTTGCCACTGCCATTGTCGCTGAGTGAAATTAAACTGTAGTAATTCTTCTGTGTACAGCGACTTCAGAAATTCATTCATGAAGAAGGGATTGCCATTAGTCTTCTGTTGCAGCAGTTCTGCTAGAGGAGTAATTTCTGCTAAATCAGTCTTGTTGAGGGTATCGCTGAGAAGTTGTTGAATTTGGGGCAATGCTAAGGGCGTTAAAGTCAGTTCGTGAATAGCCACCCCTGCTTGTTCTAAAGATGCGATCGTTGTCCGCAGGGGATGAGTTTTATCTACTTCGTTATCACGATAAGCACCAATCAGCAACAGATATTGACTATCTGCCTGACTAATTAACAACTGAATTAGCTGGAGTGATGCACTATCCGCCCATTGCAGGTCATCCAAGAACATTACTAAAGGATGTTCCTTTTGGGTAAAGACCTTAATAAAGTTTTGCAAGACTAAATTAAACCGAGTTTGGGCTTCCTTGGGCGATAGTTCTACAACGGGTGGCTGCTGACCAATAATTAGTTCCACCTCTGCAATTACTTCGATAATTACCTGACCATTTACACCAAGAGCATCTAATAATTTTTTGCGCCAAATGGTAATTTCGGCTTCACTTGTAGTTAACAACTGGCGAATTAAAGCTTGAAAGGCTTGAATTAAAGAACTGTAGGGAATGTTACGTTGAAATTGGTCAAACTTCCCAGAAATAAAATATCCCCGTTGCTGGGTAATCGGTTTATAAATTTCTTGAACTAGGGCTGATTTGCCAATCCCAGAATAACCTGCAATCAACATCACTTCACTCTGACCGTGACTAGCTCGCTCAAAAGCTGCCAGCAAATTTGCCACTTCCGCCTCGCGTCCGTACAATTTTTGAGGAATTTGAAATCTACCGGAGCGATCGTGCTGTCCGAGTTCAAATAAGTGAATTTGCCCTGTAGCGGTGAACATCTCAAGGCATTGCTGTAAATCTGCTTGCAATCCAAAAGCACTTTGATAACGCGCTTCGGCGGTCTTTTCCAGCAACTTCATCACAATTTGCGAAAGCGCTGGCGGAATTTGGGGATTAATTTGATCGGGCGGAATCGGTTGTTTGGCAATATGGCTGTGAACCAGTTCTACAGGATCGTCGCTAATAAAAGGTAAATTCTGGGTCAACAGTTCGTAGAAAGTAACTCCCAAAGAGTAAAAATCGGTGCGATAATCAATCGAGCGATTCATCCGTCCTGTTTGTTCGGGAGAAATATAAGCGAGAGTCCCTTCTAAAACATTCAGATTTTGCAAAGTGGGATTTTCCCGCGACAGCAAAGTAGCAATGCCAAAGTCAATTATTTTCGTCTGTTGAGTCGTGGGATTGAGAAGAATATTGGCAGGATTAATGTCTTTATGAATAATCTGTTGCTGATGAATTTCTTCTAAAGCAGCTGCTACTTGCATAGCCAATTGCAAAAAATTCTCTAGCGGTAGAGGCGATTGATTGAGTAACCCACGCAGAGGTTGTCCACCAAAATCCTCTAAAACTAAGACTAAGGTATTTTGATATTTTTTCAAGTCATAGGCTTGGATAATTCCCGCCGCTTGAAAGCGACGTGTGAGATCGTATTCAAGTTTAAACCGGGCGATCGCTTCTGGGGATGGGTATTCTTGCCACAGAATTTTCAGTACTACTGGTTGTCGATCTAACTCTCGATATCCCCGATAAACCTGAGAATTAGGGCTTGTGTGCAGTTCTGTCAGGACTTTATACCCTTCCAGTGTGATCATAGATTTCTCAAGCTTTTTCTGTAGTGTAGGGTCTATTCAGTATAAATTGCTTACCTTGCAAGTGAACAGAGATTAGCCGAATGCTACAGTTTACAAACTATGAGTAGATTGGAGGAAAGCGATCGTCTAATGCATATAACGGGAGTAAGCAAATTGTGTCTACAATTTTCCCGGAAGTTGCGCTTACAGTCGAAAAAGCCTAAGCCAGAGATTTTTGCTTAATTGCAAACGACGCTTCACAAATGTCAGTATTGGATTAAATCTAACTAACTCAGGATAAACAGGAATAAAAGACTCCTTTTGCTTGCTAAATCTAACTGCTAACGTCCTTGCTGAAGTAAAAATTTCGGCTTCATAAATGTCTATTTCCCAATCGTAGATGATTTTGTTTAACGCTTCTGCATTGCCAATATTAGCCAAAGCCAATGCCGCGTTGCGTCTCGCGTCAGATTTAGAGTCCTTGAGGGCGACGATTAATCCCGGCACAGCTTCTGCATTGCCAATATTAGCCAAAGCCAATGCCGCGTTCCGTCTCGCGTCAGATTTAGAGTCCTTGAGGGCGGCGATTAATCCCTGCATAGCTTCTGCATTGCCAATTCTACCCAAAGCCGATGCCGCGTAGCCTCTCACCTCAGAATCAGAGTCCTTGAGGGCGGCGATTAATCCCGGCACAGCTTCTGCATTGCCAATTCTACCCAAAGCCGATGCCGCGTAGTCTCTCACCTCAGAATCAGAGTCCTTGAGGGCGGCGATTAATCCCTGCACAGCTTCTGCATTGTCAATTTGATGCAAAGCCCATGCTGCGCTGCTTCTCACGTCAGATTTAGAGTCCTTGAGGGCGGCGATTAATCCCTGCACAGCTTCTGCATTGCCAATATAACCCAAAGCCAATGCCGTGCTGCTTCTCACACCATATTTAGAGTCCTTGAGGGCGGCGATTAATTCCGGCACAGCTTCTGCATTGCCAATATAACCCAAAGCCAATGCCGCGTAGTATCTCACGTCAGATTCAGAGTCCTTGAGGGCGGCGACTAATTCCGGCACAGCTTCTGGATTGCCAATTCTACCCAAAGCCGATGCCGCGTTGCCTTTCACCTCAGAATTAGAGTCCTTGAGGGCGGCGATTAATCCCCGCACAGCTTCTGGATTGCCAATATTACGCAAAGCCGATGCCGCGTTGCCTTTCACCTCAGAATTAGAGTCCTTGAGGGCGGCGATTAATCCCCGCACAGCTTCTGGATTG
>NZ_JAVRBM010000076.1:39381-44295 GCF_034531255.1 Nostoc sp. ChiQUE01b
CTCAGAATTAGAGTCCTTGAGGGCGGCGATTAATCCCCGCACAGCTTCTGGATTGCCAATATTACGCAAAGCCGATGCCGCGTTGCCTTTCACCTCAGAATTAGAGTCCTTGAGGGCGGCGATTAATCCCCGCACAGCTTCTGCATTGCCAATATTACCCAAAGCCCATGCCGCGCTGCTTCTCACGTCAGATTTAGAGTCCTTGAGGGCGGCGATTAATCCCCGCACAGCTTCTGCATTGCCAATATTACCCAAAGCCCATGCCGCGCTGCTTCTCACGTCAGATTTAGAGTCCTTGAGGGCGGCGATTAATCCCCGCACAGCTTCTGCATTGCCAATATTACCCAAAGCCCATGCCGCGCTGCTTCTCACGTCAGATTTAGAGTCCTTGAGGGCGGCGATTAATCCCCGCACAGCTTCTGGATTGCCAATTTTAGCCAAAGCCTCTGCCGCGCTGCTTCTCACGTCAGATTTAGAGTGCTTGAGGGCGGCGATTAATCCCGGCACAGCTTCTGCATTGCCAATTTTAGCCAAAGCCTCTGCCGCGTAGTCTCTCACGTCAGAATCAGAGTCCTTGAGGGCGGCGATTAATTTCTGAGACATCCACAAATTGACTTTTTCCAATGCCACTACAACCGATTCAATAAAAATAGCTGTGGGGTAACGTCGCCAAAATTTGTAAATCTTATTGATTATCTTGGCAAATAATTTGGGATTTTGGCTGATTCCACCAGAAGCCTCTCCATTCTGCTGAACTTCAACAATACATCTCCCCGCCAATAATAACAGCGTCTGAAAAATATCATCCTTTTCTTTAAACAACGCTTCTATCAACAGCATGGGATTTTTCATTAAACTTGTCAATAAAGTCAAAGTTTCATGAGAATCATATTCCCAAAATAGTTTTTTTGCTAAAGCAATACCATCACTCTTATCATTTACAATGGCTTGATTGAGATAATATGCTGTGAAATATTCCTGAAAGGTGCGATGTAAAAATAAATATTGCTCTCCTTCTCGTGAAAGCTTTTGAATAATTCCATCTGCTTCCGAAAGTTCTTTAATTAATTCCTCAGTAGTTTGATTTCGGAAATCGCGGATTTCTTGTTTGTTTAAAGATTTTTCAATTATCTTATGCAATTCATCACGATAAAAAACTTCTTTACCCTCACTGCTAAACTTATATGCCACATCAGCCAATAACTTCTTTTTAGCAATTACATTTTCGGGGGATAATCGATTATTATCATTCCTCCATTGACTTAACATATAATCTACAGCTTTTTCATAAACCTGGGCACGACGTGCGGGAAGCCTTAGTCCTTTGGTTTGATACAAACTACACAGCAAAGATAAAAGTAGGGGATTTTGCGCTAAACCAGCAATTTGTGGTTTATTTTGTATTTCAACAATCAGCCCTTCTGCGGAAACAGAATCATCCTCAATATAACCAGCCGCATTTTTAAACCAAATTTGAATATATGCTTCTGTTTGCTTTTGACTAAAAGGAACAATTTCAACTTCCTTAGCAGTATCTACAAAAGCACCACCATAACCGACAATTCTAGAAGTGCAAATAATTGGACAGTCATAATTTCTTAGAAAACGGTTGAGCCTTTCTTTTAAACGAGGGCGATATTCTTGTGGAACTTCATCCAAAGCGTCTAAAAGTAAAAGACATTTACCATTCTTTAATTTATCTTCTAATAAATATTTGATAGATTTTGCTGTTTTTGGATAATCTCTCTCAATAATTCTAGGAATAGCCTCAATAATTTCTCCCTCAGTTTCAGCCAAATCAGATAACCGCAAAAACAACGGAAATATTACATCATCAATCCCTCTTCTCACCTCCTTGCTTGTGAGGAGGGGCTGGGGGTGGGGTGTTAATTTCTCCCTTTCCTCACGAGCAATTAAGCCAGCCTCCATCCTTAATAAAGTAGATTTTCCCATACCTGGGTCAGCCAAAACCATAATTTTTTGGTTTTCTTTTTTTGCCTCTTCCCAGTCAACAACAACTCGCTTTGTTTCCTCTTCTTTTCTCTTTTGCAATTCCTCATCAAAACCTTTCATCGCATAGAGACGCTTAAATCCGGCTTCACCTTCTGTATATGCCCAGCTTGTTTCTATTTCATGTTTGTATTTTCTTTCTAGAGTTACTTGAATCGGGATATATTGCTCTTTCAGGATAATTTTTTCTTTAGTATGGAACAGTTTAATATATTTAAAATATTCTTCAATATCTGCCAAAAAACTGCAAACAGCATTTTTTTCTGGTTCTAATCCTAGCTTATCTAAGCTATCAAGAAGATTATCCCAGCGAATTACATAACTTGCATCGCTTTTACTGCATTGAATCACTCCCACCACACCGCCCAACTCTTCAGCCAAAACTGCACCGCCACTACTTCCCGATTCAACCTTCGCATCAAGTTGGTGGGACGAAAACATAGATTTTTCCTGTGGTAGCTTATTCCAAGGATTATTAAACTTTATTCCATCTTGATTCTGAATTTTATAAGTTGAAACTACATTCAGAGGCGCACTAGCACGGATACTTTGGGCAAAAACATCAAATCCTTCCGGGAAATTAGCCTTTTTCGCTGGCGGAAAGCCATAGACTTTTACTGATGTTGATAGCTGTTGAGGATTAATAATTGGAACCGCTTTTGCAGACTCAACATTTATCTTTAAAATCGCAATATCTACTTCTATATTTGATAAATTTTCACACCATTCCGCCGCATAAACTTGTTCTTGATATTCTACCCTGAGCGCATCCAACAAATAGATAACATGATGACAGGTGACAAGATAGCCATCAGCGCGAATAATAAACCCAGAACCGCCAGTAGCCCCATTAGAATCGAGGATTTTGACCATTGATTCTCTCAATTCATCCAGGGTGTAATTGCTCATATTCCTGAGATATACTCAAAACGGCTTAGAGGATGTCTGAAAACTTTTTGGTGTTGTATTCGAGACTTGTAGATCCCCCTAAATCCCCCTTAAAAAGGGGGACTTTGATTCATTTCTCCCCTTAAAAAGAGCAACTTTGATTCATTTCCCCCCTTTTTAAGGGGGGCTAGGGGGGATCAGGCGAAATATTTAATACTTCTCAGACATCCTCTTAAAACTATGATTATAAGCGAAGCTTTTAGTCCGCGCAAGCGGATTAAACTTATGTAGTCGTAGGGTTTAGCCCGTCGGGTTTCTGTGGTGATTCTTCCTGACTTAAATTCCACTCAATTGTTACCTTCACATTAGCTTGGGCGCTTCCCTTAGTAACAAAAGGAACTCCTGTTTCTCCGCCAGCTTGCAAGCCAAATTCCATCGTCACTTTACTTGGTGCTTTATCAGTTATCCCTTGCTTAACACTATTGAGTATCAGTCCAGAATAATTGCGTACCGTACTAATCATCATTTTTTGTAGCCTTTCTGACCTTTCCCGGATGTCATCAACATATCCAACGGCTTGCAATTCATCACTATCAGCGTCATCGTATTGAATATAGATTTTTTCTCCATCGGAACCAATAATTTCTGTTATCTTTGCTGACATAAACTTATTATTACATTACCTTGAGCATCTATAATTTACCAGATGTTGCTCAATTTCTGATTTTCCGCTTTGGATCTATGCATTGCTGGTAAAATGAGATTTGGGTATAGCATTGATACCAAGAGCAATTAGCTTTGCAGTCAGAAATTAATTAGTGCTACTGCGATCGCGTTTTGGCTTTGACTGGGGAGCGATCGCTTACCAAAGTCAAACAATGCACTTTTTAAAGTAGGCGATCGCACACATCACCAATCAAAATTACTTATTTGGTTTGATTTAGGTAAAAAATATTTGATACATCAATCATGACTTTTCAAACATCCTCTCAGATCCCCGACTTTTTTTTAAAGTTGGGGATTCTAAACACCGAGGTGAAAACTATTTTAGTCAAGTTGTTGAGCCGATAAGCAATAAAGCAAGCAAGTTAAAACTCCCACTGAATCCTTGCTTGCAACGTCAACGGTTCACTATAAAAAATGCCAAATCGACCACCGGCAGCTTCAAAATATTCCACATCGAACAGCGTCTTTATCAAGCAACAGCCCCTTGTTTAGGCTTTTGCACTGGACGCTTGCGATCGCTTCGACGAACGCCTCCTGCCATTTTGTACTCATCGCTATTCTTGCCATACTTTGCAGCTACACTGAGTAACATGTGTTCTGTTAGTTCCATCAGCGACTTTTCGGCAACTTCTAAAGTTCCCTGAGTCAGATCCACGGTGGAGAGGCTTGAGTTATATGCTTCTAACTTGTCTTGTGTTGTTTTGATGGCGGCTGCAAAGGAGTCAATTGTTACCCCATTGCCTAAGTCTAAGCTGGGACTGATCGATTTCAAAGCCGCAATCCGACGCTGTGCTCTATCAAGTACTTTCGACCCGCGTTTGGGACGTGACATAAATTACTTTCCTCTTATTAATGATGCGCCAGGAGAAAAACTGAGTTCTACCCTGAACTGTACAGCACTAGGATAGACAGAAATCGGGTTACTTGACACCCGCATTATTCAGTATAAATTAATATATTTATTACAAAAATATTGAACAGCTTTATGTAAATTACCGGAGGTTGCCCAAATTCAATAAACGACTGCCCGAATTCAATAGACCTCTTGCAAAAGTCCCCTAAACCCCACCCCCAGCCCCTCCCCGCCTGCGGGGAGGGGAGACTTTGACGTAAGTCAAAGGCGGGGTGGGGTTCTTATTTTGGATTTATGCAAGAAGTCTAATCAACGACTGCCCGAATTCAATAAACGATTGCCCGAATTCAATAAACGATTGCCCGAATTCAATAAACGACTGCCCGAATTCAATAAACGACTGCCCGAATTCAATAAACGACTGCCCGAATTCAATA